>JBEEIB010000334.1:0-11212 GCA_041167675.1 Verrucomicrobiota bacterium | reverse complement strand
GTTGGGAGCATTCCCAGACTGACGTAAATCATTCCATGTTGCATCGCATTTACGACCAGACCAAAGAGGGTGTTCATTTTGTCACCGGAAAAGTTGCTCGAATTGGTGAACGCCCCCGCGATTTTATCTTTCCATGCTTGGGTGAACCATTTGCTGGCAGTAGCCTCGACGAACTTCTTCATTTCGGCGGACATGCTTCCCATATAAGTTGGACAACCGAAAATCATCGCATCAGTCTGATCGAGGTCGTTGATCCGGGAGATTGCTTCCTCTACGGTCCATAGGTGGGTTTGCACTCCATTAACCGAGGAAGCACCGTGATGCACAGATTGGGCCTGGAGTTTGGTATGACCAAACCCGCTATGATAGATAGTGTGAAGAGTAGCCATAGAAGGTATATGGCTATCCACTTCACGCCAGAATGCCAAGTTCGGACACAGCAACAGTCGCAACCAAACGAACTAAGAATTAACTTAGCGGCCGGTATGACGAAATAGAAGAGTGTAGCTGGTTCGGATTGCCTGTACGCGTTGAACGCATAAGCTGCTCTTATGACGAACGGCTATCAACCGATCGAGAACTATGGCGTGATCGGCAACCTCGAGACGGTTGCGCTTATCGGGATTGATGGTTCAATCGACTTCTGCTGTTTCCCGCAGTTCGATTCACCCTCTATCTTTGCCAGTCTGTTGGACGCAGATAAGGGCGGCCGATTCTCAATTGCGCCGGTCTTGCAAAATAGTCGGCCCAAACAGAGCTACGTACCCAACACCAACATCCTGCTCACCCGCTTTCTGTCTCCCGATGGTGTGGCTGAGGTGGTCGACTTTATGCCAGTCGTCGATACCCCCGTATCGGACCAGGAGGGGAGCGAACTCTCAAGAATCGTCCGGCGAGCGAAGTGTATCCGAGGTGAGGTTCGCTTCCAAATGCTCTGTCAGCCTAGATTTGATTACGCCCGGGCCTCTCACGAGATTAAGCAAGTCTCGGACACAGAAGTACTGTTCCTTCCTGACAGCTCGCGAGTTCCCGCGTTGCGATTACGTACCCAAGCGCCGCTCAGATGTGAAGGAAATGGCGTTTTCAGCGATTTTGTGTTGAAAGCGGGTGAGAAAGCATTGTTTGTGCTCGAACTCGATCGGGGAGGAGCCGAGGGTGACCTTACGGCTCGCGAAAAGGAATCCTTTAAGGCAACGTTAAACTTTTGGCACGATTGGATCGGACGATCGAACTACGCCGGCCGTTGGAGAGAAATGGTCGATCGATCCGCTCTAGTTTTGAAGCTGCTAACCAGCCGGAAATATGGGTCGATCGTAGCCGCTCCGACTTTTGGTCTTCCCGAATTCATCGGGGGAGGCAGGAATTGGGATTACCGCTTCACTTGGATTCGCGATGCAAGTTTTACGCTCTACGCACTGAGCCGGTTGGGATTCACCGGCGAGGCACGCGCCTTTATGAAATGGTTGGAGGCGCGCTGCGCCGAAGCCACACCGGAACAGCCGCTCCAAATCATGTACGGGATTGATGGCCGTCACGAGCTGCCGGAAGAAGTGCTTACTCACTTTGCTGGGTATCGAGGTAGTGCACCAGTTCGCATCGGAAATGGGGCCGCGAATCAACTGCAGTTAGATATCTACGGTGAATTGATGGATTCGATTTATATCTACGACAAATTCGGAGAGCAAATCAGTTACGATCTTTGGTGCGACGTTGTCCGAATTATTAATTGGGTTTGCGAAAATTGGGATCGACCGGATGAAGGTATCTGGGAGGTTCGCGGTGGACAGCAAGCGTTCTACTATAGCCGGCTTATGTGCTGGGTAGCGGTCGATCGCGCGATCCGGCTCGCGATCAAGAGAAGTTACCCCGCGCCCCGTCCCCGCTGGTTACAGACTCGAGATGATATCCACCATCAGATTTATGAGCACTTCTGGAACCCGAAACTCCGGAGTTTTGTCCAAGTAAAGGATGGTGATTGGTTGGATGCCGCTTGCTTGCTTTCGCCGTTGGTTCGATTCATCTCTCCGACCGATCCACGTTGGCTTTCTACACTCAGAGCGATTGAACACGCGTTGGTTGACGATTCTCTGCTTTATCGGTACCGAAGTCCGGATGGATTGGTCGGAACCGAAGGCACCTTTTGTATGTGTTCTTTCTGGTTTATCGAATGTTTGGCCCGCAGCGGAGATGTACATAAAGCCCGTTTTCTCTTTGAAAAGATGTTGGGATACGCAAATCATCTTGGTTTGTTTGCGGAAGAGTTAGGTCCGTCGGGCGAGCACCTGGGCAACTTCCCTCAAGCGTTCACCCATATGGCGCTTATCAGCGCCGCGTTTGAGCTGAACCGTCGATTGAGCCAGGCGTAGCAGAATTTAGAAGCCAGAAGCCAGAAGCTAGAAGCCAGGCACGGCTTGGTAGGGCGAAACAGTCCGGCAAACGGTGTGCTTCTTTACTTCATCAGAATGGCGGACTATGAGCCTCGCGCGGCATTATTGTTGGTCAATACTTTGTCGCTATCATCTTGCCCGCACGAATCGCTGATGGCTCGCAAAAGTATAAAGACACCCGGCTCTATGGCGCCAGCCGGGTGTATCGCAATCGGTTGCTGCTTGCTTAGTTCGGTTCAAAAATCATCCGATAGCCGAGCCTGCCAGAACCCTAACCCGTGCGTGGCTGCGCGCAGGATACGAAATTTGCCTTGCAAGGCGATGTCATAAACTTCGACGCGCGGAAAACCGACGCCAAACCGATGCCAACTCGCGCCGCCATTGATTGAGGCATAGACACCGAAGTCGGTTCCGGCATAGAGGTGATCCGGGAACTTAGGATCAATCACTAATCCGTTCACCGAAACGTCGGGAATACCGGAGCCTGCTGATTTCCAGCGAACCGTCCCTCCGGATTTCAATGCGCTCACCAGATTCGTCGTTTTCCAAACCTGCTGACCCGCCGGCAATCCGTATCCGTTAAATGCGACATATGCAACATTGGGATCGGTCGGACTAAGGACGATACGGGTGACGTATTGAGCCGGAAGTGTTCCCGTTACATCAACGAGTCCGAAGGAGCCTGTGGCTGTGGCAAAAACATTTCCGGTCTCGAGCCCGACTACCCGAACGCTATCATTTAAAGGAGATATGCCAATCGCACTAACCACAAATCCCTGAGGCACGCCGGCAGCAAACGGAAGTATGGGCGCCTGGCTTACAACAGTCATATGCGTACCACGATCCGCAGACCGGTAGAGCCGATCGGTGCCAAAATAAACGGTGTTCGGTGTACCCGGTCCGAGCGCAATGGGTGCATAGAAGTTAACATTATCGTTTATGTTAATTCCGTTAAAGGTGTCGGTAGTCCCGTCACAGTGAACCGTGGAATCCACCGGGCCTCCGTAGATTCCCAAAAATGACCATTCTCCTTCTCCTCCGTCGCCATCCGGGGGAGGGATAGCGCAGGAGGTTTTCAGGACTCGACCAAATCCGATCAGGGCACCGGTCGCATTAAAGTAGGTGTGATACATCGTCACATGTTCAGTATCCGTAGCGCTCTGATCGATCACCGCATAGCCACCATCGCCGAAATCAGCTCTGATGAAGCGGCCATCTGGTTTTCGCAAAATCGTGCCGTTGTCTTGCGTTCCGCCAATGGTGAATTTTGGATCGGTCGGGTGCACAGCGACACTCTCAAACTGAGTCGCTAGGAAACCGAACGTGTTGATGTCCTGCCAGGTACGGCCGAAATCGTTCGACCTCCAAACGCCACCGTCGTTTCCGGTGTAAACCACGTTAGGTGAAGAAGGCGAGATGGCGATAGCATGGCTATCGGCGTGCAGACCCTTCACGCTTGGGATAAACGTATTTCCTCCGTCATTCGAGTATTGAAACGTTCCGCCACCGTTGTGGGGCCCGGTGCCATTGACCGGATCGGTCACCGGACCAGGAGTCGGTTTTGGAATTGCGGGTCCGTCGTCATTGACGAACTTTGGACCGCCGGGGCCATCCGGTGAAACACCCGCCTGACTCACCGTGCCGGCTAAGTAGACATTTGATGGATTCGCTTGATCTATCGCGATCGCAATGTTGTAAAAGCCTTGTCCGCCCGCGAACCCATTTCCATTTGGGAGAGTCAGAGGAAAGGTGGCACCGCCGTCGATCGATTTCCGTACCAGACCTTGATCGACATAAATCGGACTGGCCAACTCCTCGGTCGCCGCAAGAACGATCAGACCGCCTGAGACTGGATCGCGCGCGGCCGCTAGCTTGACATTTGTGGCTATAGGAAGGTTTCCATCACTGGTTCCGGTGACGATCGCGCGCGAGAAGGTGGGTACCGGATCGAGCGCGTCGTTGGTGTAGTAAATCCCCCCTTGCGGGTTGCTATTACTCGGTGGACCACCGACTGCTCCATAGACGCTGCAGACCAAGTGATTGGGTTCTTTCGGATCCAATACCACACTGGTCACTCTGGTGTTAGCTCCAGGCCCAACCTGAAGCCGCTCAAAAGTGGGGTGACCACTGCGTAAATTTTTCGAACGGTAAAGACCGCGTGCCGGTAGTACCGGACCCAGTTGTGCACCTAGACCGCCGACACCGGATGAAGTCGCGAAAAACCCGACGTTGGTATCATTGGGATCAATCACGATCTTAACGATGCTTTGATTGCTGAACACGTCGTTTCCACTCGCATCGAGCCGGTACGGCCCTTTCAAGTGCGGAAACCAAGACGTCGACTCCTCCATAACATAAACTCCAATCCCGAAATGGCTGTCGATCGACCGGTTGCCCTCCCCGGTTCCGACGATAACTCTGTCATGATCCTTTGGATCAATCGTGATGGAGCCGATCGAGAAATTCTTAGCTCCAAAAAAAAGAGAGAACCAAGTATGGCCGGCGTCGAGGGAACGAAAAACGCCGCCTTGAGCGGCACCGACGTACACGATATTCGGATTGGTGGGATCTACGGCAATCGCGCTTACCCGACCGCTCACTGGCACCTCTGGGGGATTGGTCGTTCCAAAAGTTTGGCCGTTAGGAATCGGGCTGGGTCCAAGTGGAGCCCAAATCGGGCCGAATTCGAAAAAGTCAATAATCGATTCCGTGTCACGGAGAGCTTGATTGTTCGGCAGTAGTGAGCGCGACCGGTTCTTCTCGTTTGCTACTCCCCGTTCGAGGGATGCTTTCCGATGCAATTTCAACGGATCGATCGCCCGGGCGGAATGAGGAAACCAGAGTGGAGCGAGGACAATTGCCAATCCCAGAAAGGTGGCCTTGAATATCGAGTGTGAGCTCGAAGTAAACCATTTCGGCTGGGCCGAGAAAGGATAATTCATAACTGGAAACGATGTTTTACGGACCCCGCGTTCCGAAGTGGTGAGGGGTAATCGGAGACGGTTATCAGGATTTAAAGCGCGATGTCCAACACAAAACAGACGACAGGCGACTAAAAAATCTATTCCCGTTCTAGAAATGCTTTTAACGTTTTTAACTAAATAGCCACCGCCTGTGAGCAGTGCGCTATTGTTAGTCTGGTTTGTGCAGAGATTTCGTTTTTGCCGAGTCGGATCGTTCTTTTAGGGGAAGAGGCTCCTGGGCTGTCGCCAATTGGTTTTATTCCAATCCGCGAAAAGTTTTCCAGTTGTGACTGATTGTGCCCGGCAACTGCCATTTACGGCCTTTGCGAGCTGACCGGTGAAAACCCAAGCGTCCGGGCTAAGTTCCGAGGCCCTTTTGCGGACATAACTCAAACGCTCCCGGCTCACAGATTCGCCTTCGCCGGACCTGCCGCCTTCGCAAGCTTCGGCGCGCCCTAGTCACGCGTCTAAGGATCACTATACAGCCAGCCGCGACGTAGGCCTTGCGGAGTCGGGTTTCGCCCTACCACCACTTTATTCGCTGTCTCTTCTCTCGCCATTTCGGCTATTGGCTATCATTCCCTGCTTGGCTGTGCATCGCGTCCAAGGTTGTCTCCCGGACGCTTTCCTGGTTTTCGTCTGATTGAGCCCTGAGTTAGGATTTGCGACACTTCATCCTTGTTAGTAAACACCTGGGTGGCCGAGAAGCTGGTAAGACCGTCCTTGTTGCCAACCTGACCGATTGCGACAGCTTCCAAGCCCGGCTTTGGTATATCCAGCTGGCTTCCACCTTGCATAGTTGCCGCTAGAGACCGCGCAGTCGTTCCACCGGCGCCACTAATTGATTTGGAATCGATGAAGGAAAACGTTTTCTGCTCCAGAGCCACCTTTTCGACGATTCCGTGAAGAGCTACAATTTTTCCGCGATACCGGTCGGGATTGGTTAGGACCTCATCAACACCGACGATCTGAAGTTTCGACTGAGCTAACACCGGACTCGTGCTAAAAGCGATTGCAGTAAAGAGGCTTAGAAGTTCTGCCTTCATCGTTCCCTGTGCAGGTTAGACCTACAGGGCTCAGTTCTTGTTCAACTGGGGGCCTTTTCCAGATCGCTGCTTACGGCGCGTTGCACCTTCGGACGGCTTTCTTCGCCAGCCAGATGAAGGATGATATCGGTTTTCGAAATGCTGCCGATGAGCCGCTGCGAGGTTAAATTGTCGACCACCGGCAAACGTTCCGAGCGCGTTTCCGAGAATTTCTTTAGCGCATCCGCCATGCTATGCAGGGGCGAAATGCGTGGAAAATTCTCGTCCATGATATCGGCGGCTATTACTACGGTCTCCAACTCCGGTCGATCAAGAAACGCTTTTACGTCGTGAAGCGAGACTGCTCCGAGCAGCCTCCGGTCGTCATCGATGATGTAGATATGTTGGAATTGGTGTTGGACGAAGTTCTGGGCAATCTCCGCGAAGGTTGCGTTTTGGGGTAAGGTAAGCGGATCCCGCTTGATTAAGTCAACTAGGTCTACTTCAGCCAGTTGACTATTGAAGAATGCCGCACCTTTGCGTTCCAACGACTCGCCATACATGAATCGGTGTTCGAAAAAGCTGCTACAATAATAACCCAGCACACAAGCAACCATTAAGAATGGAACGATGGCGTAGCTGAGTGTGAGTTCGAATACCATCAAAATGGCCATCAGGGGTGCGCCGGTCGTCGCCGCCAGGAAAGAGCCCATGCCCATCAACCCATACATGGTGGGATCGGGGCGGAGTTGGGGCGCGAAATAAAGCACTGCTTGGCCGTAGAGGACGCCGATGGCGGATCCGATGAACAGCGTGGGGGTAAAGACACCACCCACCGCGCCGGATCCGAATGTCGCCGAGGTAGCAATCAGCTTGACGATTAATAGAAGCAGGACCGTATAGAAATCCCAATTCTGATGGAAAAGAGAAGCGACCAGGCCTTGCCCGTTACCGCACACCTGAGGATAAAACATAGCGAGCACTCCGACCACGGCTCCGCCGAGCGCCAACTTGGCTGGCACTGGTAATGTTAATTTCGCAAAGAGCGATTCGGTCCAGCGCAAAATCCGCAAATAGAGAGGTGCCAGGAGTCCAAGGAAGATGCCGATCGCACAGAGGGGTACGATCTCCCATCGCGTATGAAGACCGAGATCAGGCGATTGATAGAGGGGACTCTCCCCATGCATCGCCCGCGTGGTGAAGGTGGCCACCACCGAGGCGAGGATCAATGGTCCGAGCGATTCAACCACCACTGTCCCGAGCACAATTTCGGCCACAAAAAACGAACCAGCAATCGGAGCATTGTAAGCACTCGCGATTCCCGCCGCCGCTCCGCAAGCCACCAGATGTCGTCTCTGTGGAATGGGGGAGTTGCGAAACCGCCCCAGCAAGGAAGCGATCAGCGAAGAAAGCTGAACGAGCGGTCCCTCTCGTCCGATCGAGGCACCGGTGCCGATGGAGAAAAGGGCCGAAATCGTTTTGACCAAGCTGGCTCGGAACGAAATAATACCATTCCCCACCACCACCGCTTCCATGTAGTCGGTGGTCGATTTCTGCCGAACAGCAGCGATCAGGCGGTTACCGATCCATAACGTCAGTCCGGCCAAAAGCCCACCCACAACCGGCACCAGAAATCGTTGCCAAAGCGGCAAATGTTCAAAGCTGGTGATGATCTCCGCGCTCGATCCGGTACAGATATAATGGAGAAGATCGGTGACGCGGCGGAAACATTCGGCGGCCAGTGCCCCCAAAAAGCCAATCACTGCCGCCCACAACAGTGTCACCTGCCGCTCGCCCAGCCGAAACCTTTCGATCAGCCAGACTTTGAGGATGAGAAGCCAGCGCAGGATCGGTGAAAGACGCCGCCGTTTCTCTTCCGTCTCCATAAGCTTAGAGTTCTGCGAAGCTTTCCAGGAATTCCGTGATGCTGGTCGCTTCCACTAATCGATCGAGCACCGGCTGGTTGCGCAGGTGTCGAGCCAGAAAAGAGGTGAGATCCAGGTATTCCGCGATCGCAGCTTTTGGTACTCCGATCAGCAAAATCAATCGAACCGGCGTATCCCCAAAAACCACCGGTTCGGGGCAGATGCCGATCGCTAGAACCAGTGCGCGGACGCTGTCGGTTCTGGCATGAGGAAAAGCGACACCCATCGGCAGGATAGGAGGGTCAACCTTTTGGCGTTGCAGGACGGCGGTTCGCAGTGCGTTTGCGTCAACTACATCCGGATGATCCCGCAGAGACGAGAGAAGTTCGTCAATTGCTTCGGTGTCGGTTTTTGCCCGAACCGGATTAACCAATACCGCAGAGCGCAGGTGGGCTACTGTTCGGCTGCTGATCACAGGAACCTCCGTATTGCGCGAGCCAGGCAATTCGCCGAAACCGCTCTCTTTAGCTGAAAAAAACTTGGTTCAGATCCAACCGTCATCTTTCGGTGCCCTAAAATCCTCATAGCAGAAAAGCGTCGCGAAAGCGAATTGACATGGTTTCCCGAAGATTGCGCAGGCATATCGCAGGGCTGCATATCGGCGTGACCAGGGGAGACCTATGAGGTCCATGCCCTCATTTCTCCAAGTCAATCACGCGCACCAAAGATCCCAAACTAGGAAAGCCGTCGTGATGCCAGTCGAGGGCGGGTTCCTGCATTCGGCCGACTGAGCAGATCCGCTGTGCGCCGAAGCGAATCGCCAAATCGATCGCTTCGGGAACCAGAGGGTGAATCCCGATCGTGCTGATATGCTTTCGCAACAAGTCGATGCATGGTTCCAAGCTCGCGGTAAATGGTTTGACTACGAAGGTGCGATTTAGTGGATGATCAGGAATTGTTTCCGCTGGATCGAAGAGAACCGTCCAATCCAACGAGTTGTGTCGGCTTTCCCAGAGTTTAGCGGCCGGATTATTCGCGGTCCGGAACCTCCAGTTTTCCCGAAACGCGCGGATAGCGACGGCTGCTTCCAAAGGCAGCTGAATGGGCGCAGAGGACTCGAGTTGTGCCGCGAGTTGCTCGGCGAATTGGTTGGCACGTTCTCTGACCAGAAAGAATTGCGGTGAGAGACAACCGAGTTGATTGAAAGCAGAGCCATCCCGGATAGCGCCTGAGATCTCGGCTTTGGTCCATTCTCCCAAAACCATTGCGAAGCTGATTTTGTGCCCGTGCGGGATAAATCGCTGCCAGGGTCGTACACGACTCGCGAACTCGTGAATCGTGCGGTCAGAGCCAAAAACTACCACCGCAGCGGCCCTTTCCAGCCAATCGGACGATAGTTGCTGGGAAAGCCTTGGTTGAAATTCTTTTGGCAACGACTCCGCAAAAGAGCGAATCTCGACCAGATCAGTCGAAGGGAGTTTGATCCAATTTTCGGCTCCAACCAGAATACCGCGCATGAGACTCTGAAGGGCGGCGTGCGGAGTCTCTCCCGAGACGATATGAAGAATGGGAGAGTAAGGAATTAACTGACGAAAGCGGTCGCCGTGCTGTGCCCAGGATGAGGTCACGAACTCGACTCCGAGTTCACGCGTTACCCAATCATTCAAAACGTGGGGGGTGATTTCTCCCAGCCACGGAAAGGTTCGGGCCGATTCGACAAGTGCCTGAACTCGTTCCTGCAATTTCATCGACTTGTCTGGAGAACTTCATCCACCGCCCGCGAACATCCCCGCGGCAGCCTATCTGGATCGCGTCCAATCAGACGAAACTCTCCGCCGGATCCATTCCAAGCCAGGTCTTGGGTCTGAACCGCAAGCACCGACCAGACGTTCGCCAGGTCAATAATACGGATCATTCCGGCCTGACCAGGCAAGGCTTCGCGGTTTGTGGTCGGGTCAATCACAACGACGCGAGCCCAAGGTGGCCCAACGTGCGGATGATCAACGTCGGAACTATAGAATTGCGAACTCAACTCCGTCATTCCGTACTCATTCCAGATGCGCTCGGTTGCGATCGCGAAGTAATTTGACAGATCGCGATACAGGACGCTCTTCTCGATCGTTCGATTGCTTCCCTTAAATCCTCCGGTTTCTATTAGTAGGCTGCCGGCAGGAAGAGAAATCGACGAGCCAGCCGAAGTTTCTAAAATATTCAGGAAGGCCAAGGCGGTTCCGAAAAGAACAACCGGCCGTTTCTGGGTCGAAATGAAATTGCGGAGGCTCTCCAATTCGAGACGTCCGGCGTCCTGCCAAAAATATTGGTGCCCCCTAATTTCGCTCAAAAAGCCTCCCATTTGCGCCAACGAAGAATGAGGATTTTGGCGCGGATTCGGCATCAGCAAGCCGATCGGATAATTCGGCAGCCCCGCGTGATCCCAGCCACGCAGGACGGCTTCTTTATATAATTCGAGTGACGGTAAAAAATGCCGGCCATATCCTTCTCCGGTTGTACCGCTGGTCCGAAACTCGAACCGTGTCTCGTTGGCGGGGAAACTTCGAACTTCCGAATGTTTGAATGCCTGTTGGGGTAAGCCCGGTATCTCTTTCCAGGAAGAAATCGAAACGCCCAAAGCGCGGCAATACAAATCGTATGGGCGATTTTTCTTTCGTTGAACTTCGAACAATCGAATCGCGAGTTCCTCGAAACGTTCAGGGCGCGGTTGTACCAAAAAGGACAGGATTTCTTTTTCTAAGCTCATTCCCCAATGATCTTTACCAGGACACGTTTGCGGCGTTTTCCATCAAATTCACCGTAAAAAACTTCCTCCCATGGCCCGAAATCCAGCTTTCCATTGGTGATGGCAATGACGACCTCTCTTCCCATGACCGAGCGCTTCAGATGAGCATCGGCATTATCTTCGGCTCCGTTGTGGGCATATTGGGAATGAGGAAGTTCCGGAGCGAGTTGTTCTA
>JBEEIB010000333.1:0-6654 GCA_041167675.1 Verrucomicrobiota bacterium | reverse complement strand
CTAGTTCCTGACTCGAAGTCAAAAGCTGTGATTCACGCGTTAGACTCCTAAGGTAGCGAAAGAAGTCGGTAGACTGGTCTAAGACGAGTTTGCTGGCCAGTTCAAAGAATTTTTGCAGCGAGATCTTCTGGAATAGCGAAAACATTTATTGGCTAATTTCTCGGAATAGCGGTGTACTCATACCGATCTAACAAAAGTGCCGAGCGTTTACGGAAGGAATTCCGGCCGACAGCATTAAGCCGGTCAGGCAACACCAGCACAAACCTTGGCTATGGGTGTGTTGGGCGCAGCAAACTAACAGCTTCTACGACGCAAAAGCTGAAGCGAAGAAACTAGCAGGACCGCACCAACAAAAGGAATTAACACGATCACTGGGTTTGCCTCGGGAACCGACGAAACGCCTGGATCCTTCCCATGTTGTTTACCGTCGTCATGTTTACCGTTGTCGTGGCCGTCGTTGCCCTTACTTTTATCTGTACCTGCTAAGGCCAGTCCGGGAAGCATCAAGCAGGCCGCTACGACAGCAAAGATCTTGAGGATGTGATTCTGTAATCGAAGGAACTCCATATAGAACTTTTCGGCAATTTTACTGCAACCTTTTGACTAGATGATCAAGTATATCCTCTTAAGATTATCAATTTTATGGCCTAAAGATAAAACCGATACAAAACCACATTTTATGAGCCTACGCGCTAGGATGCCCCCAGGATGCGTTTTCTGTGGGTGCTGCTATCATGGACCCTACCGGGAAAGCAGCAACACCGCTGGGGCTTGGCTGCCAATCAGAATTGCTTAGCAAAGTCTCAGCATCAGCTCTTCCATATCTCGTGTTTCGTAATCAATGATATAGCGATGCGAATCAGAGCTCACTTCAATCCGTTTTAGCGGATTTAGGAGAACCCAACCCAATAAGATGTGACCGATGGCAAGGGCTTGATCTGAGCTATAAACTTGGATCTCCTGAGATATCGGGAGATTTTCAGGCTGGATCTTGGAGTGGTGGACCGCGAGGTACTCCTTTGGCGCCTTTACTCCATCCAAACATTTAAGAAAGGCGATCAAAGGCTGAACTGTGTCGGCAGCGGATTGCCAAGATTCTTGATTTGATTGCTCGATGGAGACTTTAATTTTCAAAGTCGGCATTTGCGCGAGCATAGCAGAGGAGCCGCCGAAAATCGACGCGCTAGGATGCGCAATTGTAGAAAAATTGTGAATAAGCGGCGAGCGAAGTGCGTCTGTTAAACCGATTTCTCATACAACAGAAATTCAGCAGAACGAGTCGGGAAGAGGTTGCGCAACTTTTTCCCGGCTCCACCCTCAATCACTTCCTGCGAAAATCCGACGCGCTAGCATGCCGAAGCTAGAAAAATTGTGAGTAAGGGCTAAAAACTCATTTCAGAAATGCCATCGAAGACCGAACAACTACTGGCCGATGTAAAATCGTGGTGCGAAGCAAACCACGTTAAACAGGCTGAACTCGCTAGGATGCTTGGTGTTCAGCGAACTGCGGCAACGGTTTATTGGGCATAGCAGTTTACCGAACGGCTAAAAATGTTTTCAGCCGTTCCATAGTTCTTCGTTTGGCTGAGAGAGAATAGCGGGTCAGGACGCTCGATTTGAAGCGCCTGCTTACCGTAATCGCGAGACGATGGAACGGAGACTCGACAACGAGATAAAATGCGTAGGCGATTGGGAGTGAGCAAAAGAAAAGGAGTAAGTTTCGCCAATTTGAGGAAAGAACAGGATCTAACCAGCGTTGCAGAGTGACGAGTCTGAAAGCAGCCGGGTGCATTAAGTAGAGCGAATAGCTCCATTTCCCCGCCCATTCTAAAAGAGCTGAGGCCGATACTTCTCTGCGATAGACTATTTCTAATCCAAGCCAGAAGCAACCTAACACGGCAAAGAGGTTGAGGGTGAACGGGTTCGAAAGATAAATCGATGTGGCATGGGACTTGAGGATCAGGAGCACAACCGAAGTCAGAAAAACGGAAATGCGGATCAGCCAAATCTGAATGGCTGAGGGTTGCGGAAACCGCTCAAACTCGTCTGCGAGGTAACAGCCCATCAACCAACAGGGAAGCCCGATTAACCAATTCCAGCACCCGAACGCCGGATAGCCTCCGGCGGCTTGTTCAATAGCAGGTACTTGTGAGAAGGCAAAGGCGTAAGCAACTAAGCCAGCCCCCGCGATCAATGGCCACCACCCAATGCGCAGCTTCAGTGTAAGCAACAATGGATACAGCAGGTAATATTCAGCCTCGCAGATGATACTCCAGTAAATCCCTGGATCGTCGATCTTAGCCCTGACCCCAATCCATTTCCAGAAAACCAAAGCGCCGAGCGCCGGACCGCAAATTCGGATCAGACGACGGCTGTAATAAGACGAGAGATCGACGGAAGCACCGTCCCGAAATGGGAAGTGAATACAGAATCCGGAAATCAGAAAGAAAATGATTACCGCCGCGGGACCATTAAAGAAAGAGCGCAAAGCCGCTCCAATCAGGAAACCGAAGGTACTCGTTCCCAGAGCCTGTCCGGGCACAACTCCACAATGAAACAGCACAACTACAAAAGCGCAGACGAACCGGATGCTATCCAGCCCTTCTATGCGTTTTATAGATTGCGCCATTCCGTTGGCCATTTTGAGAGTTCCCCTCAGCAGTGATTGCCCGGAGTCCTGGAAATGATGAAAACAACAGGCGGCCCCGACCGTGCAGACGTGGCGCGCCTTCCCGTTAAACAACTGACGCATGACGGCTGGAAGTCAAGAGGGCTTTTGTTTTTCTAAATGTCACTTACAGCCGGGCGAGCGCCAGACAGACGACACACCACACGACCAGAAATAGCGGATGCATTGACTACGCCCGATCTGTTGTGGCGAGTTCCCGAATATCGTTCAGCATCCGGCATAGATCCTCGGCATCTTCGGCGAACGCGTTTGGACTGGGTTCAATCCCTCTATGGGGAACGACGATCCTTTTCTGAAAAACAATTCGTCCGATTCCTGCAGGAGGCGAATGCCTTTGTTCCTGTGATGTTGCGGCTCAACCTAGACCGCAGGATGATTATCGCTCGAGAACATCGGAAAGATCTAAAGGAAGAACTCGGATCCTCTTTCGATATCGCAGTAATCGATACAAAAAATAATACAGTTCTCGAAGTGATCGAAATTAAGCAAACCGCACGCCCTCGGCGCGTAAGTGACCTTGGCGGAATCTTTAAGCAAGCCACAGATAAGCTCGATGGAGAGTTCTTTCCGCTACTGGAGGCGTCCACCCCTGTGATTGAATAGAAAAATCATCATAGCCCTCTCATTTCTTCGGAAACGTGCTTCTCACTCCAGTTCTTCGGAAAATTCTTCCATTTCTTAAGCGGTGCGAGCCGAAACGAGAGAGCCACCAGGAAGCACTCAGGGCGTGGAAATGGGAGAATAAACTAAAGGTGACTTCACCGGGAACGAACTCGGGCTACGGGTGCATTCTTGCTCAAGCGGTTCGATTTCATGCCAAATTATGGTTTTTATGGACCCTAACCAAAAACCAAGCACCGCCTATACGGCCGATGCGGCCTATGAGGCCCTGTCGTCCAAGAGGGCTGAGGAGGAAGGGCGAGCCAAAAAGACCGAGGAGTCCGAGCAGGGCCAATCAGACATGGCGTCGATTTTTACGATGGACTCACGCAAACTGGACGCGATGTGGAAGGCATGGAAAAGAAGGAACCGGATTTCTAAGGCGGTTCGTATCGTGATTGCAAACATTATAGCGGTGCCAGTTTACGCGCTGTTCGACAAGGCAGGCTTAGGTTGGGCATCCTGGCTCGTAGCGCTCGTTGTGATGGTTTACTCGTTGATAATCCTAGTTTCCCAAGGGACCCCCGATGCGTGGCGGGCACATTGGGAAAAGTGGAAATAAGTGAAAAATCGACGCGCTAGGATGCCCTAAGAACGCTCGGAGCGAGGTGTCGGATATCCATCCCTACCCTATTAGATATCGGTCTAGCTCGGGCCTCACCTCTTTAATAAAGTCGCTCCAATTCGGTATGCGCTCGCTTTAGCTGTCCGGTATAGAAAAGCATCTCGTCCCATGTCTTCTGAGTATTGGGATGTCCCCGCCCCTAACCTTTTTTGGTCAGTCGTAGCAAGGCACTATTGAGTGGCCTTTTCATGAAACTCATTTTGAAGCAAGGTGGCTCTGGTCCAATCCAGCTTAGCGTCCCAATTGGAACTTGGATGATCATCTGTGAAGGAGACCGAACCAATATACACTTTATCTCCTTTTGCCTGAAGAAGATCTACACTTAGGTGGATATAACCTTCTTTAGTCTTATCGGGTCTGAAAGCCTTGACATCAAGACTAGCAAATTTTGGCGTCGGGTTAACAAATTGTATTGTATGGTTCCAGGTGCCGTCACCAACTGGTATATCAGTCGCCAAGTAATACAGCCAGTTTGGGGCCGGCAGTGGTTTGTAACCTTGGGAAAGAGCCTCAGCTAAGGTATGCACTGTCATAATTGCCTTTACGCTCATGGTCAGGCCGAGCGCGGCCATCAGTACCAGTATTGTTTTTTTTAACATGAATCCTTTACTATTGATTTCTCAAACATTTCCTAACTAACGTTTTCCTTCCGGTTTTAGAATTTCAAAGCCCATTGATCCTGAAGCCACAAGCGAGGGCTCGTCTGCCTAGTCCGAGGAGCTGCCCAGACCCCTGAAGTCAATGAGATAGCACTCCTCTTGTAACCAACCAAGGAGACTCGGAGGAATTACGAGGGTAGCACTGGAAAGTTGATTCAGCTTTGATGGTCGCTCAGTTTTCATAGGGTCATCAGAAGTCCAGCCCTTGGTCGGAGTGAACTCGACTCTTGATCCGTCTCGGTGCCGCCACTTGAAGCAGAAATTCACGGGAGACTATTCGAGCAAATTGCGTGCCCCGGAATGATCGGCGTGTCGAATGGCCAACTTGTCGAATGGTCAACTAATTCTCCCGGCATCGCCGAACCAACTCGGGCCGACGAGTGCGGAAGGCTGTCCCAGCAAAGTGAAAGCGCCCCAGTGATTCCTGGAGCGCTCAGTAGATGATTTCCAGAAGGACGGACGACCGTCAGTGCCGTTCGATAGTAACGGGTCCGGCTTGGATAAATGTGTGCCGGTGGTAGCGGTGAGATTCCCAGTGTCCTCTGTGTCCGTGCCAATAGCCTTCGTGGTGGCCGTGCCAATATTCGTCATTCCAATTGTGGTCACGGCGGTCCTCGTCAGCTCTGGCTGGAAGCGAGCTCCCAACGACTACGCCGAGAGCGAGGATAGATAGAAACAATTTCTTCATTTGATTTGAGACGCAATGGCGAGGCTGGCTATTCAATGCTCGTCCCCGCACCGCAACGAACTCGAGCTAAGGGTGCGCTAGAATGCCCGAGCCTAGAAAAGTTGTGAATAAGGGGCGACCGCAGCGCGTCTGTTAAACCGGTTTCGCCATAACAGAAACCCACCAGCAGGACGAGCCGGGAAGAGGTTGCACAACTTTTTTCCGGCTCCGCCCGCGCGCGATTAAGGAATACCCCGTCAGCCGAGGATTCTGATCTCTCCATATGAAATTAGCGATCGAACTCGAAGAACCGTACGCCGAAGAGCTGGAGTTACGGGCGTTCAGCAGCGGCAAAACCGTCAAGGAGTACGTCGAAGCAAGCGTGAAGGCGGACGTGGAAGCAGGAATGTCGTTCGACGAAAAGACTGCCCTGTACAAGGAACTCGCCGAGGCAGCTGCGTGTTCTGCCCGATCAGGTCAAACGCCGAGGTGATCGACATCACCGAAACGAACTCGGGCTAACCGACGCGCTAGGATGTCCCAGGAACGCTCGGAGCGAGGTGTCGGTTGTGATGACCTACCCGAAAATGCAACAACCGCGCCGCGGTTTATTCGTTTTCGGCCCTGGAAAACTATGCCGGGTATCAGAAGCCGAACGATCTGTTGGATAAGCTAGCGAAGGAGCGAACGACCGACGAACCACCTAAGCCAACTAGGTTTGGCACCTATCGGCCGGAGATAAAGAATCCGCTGGCACCTGCTCCGGCAAAGCAGGAGAAGCGTTACCGCTGGATGAGTTAACCGGCGAGAGGAGTCTTTAGCTTAGTCTGACTTCTATCATAGCCTGCGCTCGATTTATTGCACCCTGCCTAGTGGGGCTTGCGCGGAGAGCTGGTTCGCCATCAAGGTAGATAATCCAACGTTGACTCGCCGGGTATGTCGGGCAGTAACGGATGGTTATCTCTCGACGCTTGTACATCATGCTCTCTAAACTACTTTCTGCCATACACTCTCTTTCTCTATTGCGGCGATTACGCGGCTTTCTTGATTGCATTCCTTTCATCGCCCTTGAATCAGCTTCGCCGAGTCTCTCTTTATTTGCGCCAAAATATGGCAGCTACGGACCCACGGAGATCCTGTTCCTTTAGCTGTAAGCTAACTCCCGAAAAACTATCCTGGCAGGTTGCAATCCCCATCTATGAAAAGCATGAATTCGATACTCCTCAAAGTGCTTGGCCTAGTTCTCAGCGCGCCGGCAGCACAATCCGCCAATATAAGGATCTCGTCTTTGCCCTTCGCTATCACAGCTGCGGCACCTATGTAGTGACTGGGAATTTGAGTTCTTCAGAAATTC
>JBEEIB010000332.1:0-4158 GCA_041167675.1 Verrucomicrobiota bacterium | reverse complement strand
GGATGCCTTTAGGCCACAGCTCTCTAGCCACACTTTGAGCGAGACCGCGCATTCCAAATTTTGCACTGCTGAAAGTGATCGCCGCTCCACGAATCGATGATGTCGCGCCGGTGAACAGGATACAGCCAGAGCCCTTCCTCAGCATATCCGGAACGACCGCTTGAGAGCAGAGGAAAGCGCCGAGTACGCCGACGCTCCAACCACGGGTAAAGCTTTCCGGAGGAATCTCCACGAACGGTTGTCCGAAAGGGCCTCCAGCGCTGGCATTGTTGATCAGAAGGTCGGCCGAGCCGAATTGCTCACGGATACGTTGGAATGCTGCGGCCACCTGATTGACCTCACTGACATCGGTTGGAATTGCGAGGACTCCCGTGCCCCGCCGTCGAAGTTCGTCGGCCAAGGTATCGATAAAGTCAGGTGACCTGGCCAGCAGCGCGACATGGCAGCCTTCTTTAGCAAATTTTCGCGCGAGGGATGCTCCAAGTCCTGGTCCGACCCCTGCGACGACGGCTACTTGCGGGACAAAAGCTTTCATAGGGAAGAAGTTTGGATCGAATGATGGTGGAACCACGTATCACCGACTGGTGCGGCCTGTGCCGAAGAGAAGTTCCGATTTGAATAGTTACCGGGATTTGAACTCTTCGCGGGTCAGACGAGCAATATGACCCGCAAACTGAGGATATTGATTTTGCAACTCGTCGCGGTAGCCCATCTCGAAATCGTCAAACTCGAAACCTGGCGCGAGCGTGTTACCGAAGAACGAATAAGATTCGGGGCCGGCACCCATCGGGATGGAGCCTTGCCAGACATCCCGAGCGACAACAAATTGTGGATGCTGGCCATTGAATACATCAGGGCCGACGACCACAACCTCGCCGCGCCCGTCAGGGTAGAGCAACAGCATTTCCAGAGGGTTTCCTCCATAAAAATGCCAAATTTCATCGGTCATCAATTTGTGCATGGCGGAGAAATCCTCCATGGTCTGTACCGCATAGATCGCGGTGCTGGCGATACGATCCCCTTGGTAGCGAAGCGGCAGGCTCTTAGCATCCAACCTGTCCTGACTCCGGTAAGTGACAGCGAACCAAGGACCCTCTGCTGGGATTTTTTCCATCTTGAAATGTTGAATGAGCTTTTGGGACGGGCGTTCAGGTGTTGCACTCATGGAAATGGTGATAACGGAAACTGCAGAGGAATAATCCGCAGATTACATAGATTCCAATATTTTGAGTCTGCCGAGGGCATTCACGGAGAACTAAACAAACCGCTGTCGCCGCTATCAGTCCTCCGTCACTCCAGCCTCACAGATCCTGCTTTCGCGATTCCGTAGTCGTTTTCACCAGATCGGTACCCGATTAACATCCTTGTAATACAAATACCGCGCCGGAGATTTTCCCATGGCGACGAACCATTGCGGACAGTAAGGCGCCATCCAGATGCAATCACCGGCTGCGACGGGATACCAGGCATCGTCCAGGCGATAAACGCCCAGACCCTCGAGCATTAAAAGGCCGTGTTCCATGATATGTGTTTCGACGAACGGGAGATGCGCGCCTGGCTGATAGTTGAAAACGTTTACGGCTAGATCAAAGCTTGGCAAATCGGGCAACAACACCTGCAGGCGTGCCGCCTCGTCACCCAAGAAAGGTTGACTCACGATCTTTTTCTCTTGGCCAACAATGAGCGCTGGTTCTGGCGCGCCCGCTAACGGAACATACTTCTTTACAAAAAAAATAAGCTGCGTCCCTTCTCTTGCTTGGTTCAACTCCAGTGGTTGGCCGGCGGGCACAAAAGCATATCCGCCTTTACCAAGTTCGCCTGACTGCGCGTCAACGTTCAATTCAAGTTCACCGCAGACAACAAACACAAAACGCTCGTTATCATCGGCCGGAAAAAAGGCGCGCCCCGCTTGATTGAACGTCACCAAAAATTGCGTGAAGCCGGCACCCATCGCCGGCGAGATCAGAATGACGGTCGTTGCATTTTCGATGCCGGGCACCGTGCTCGGAACGTGGCCATCCGGAGCGATTAACGCATGGCGAGCACCCACCGAGGTCCGGGTGTTACCGAAAACCAGTTCATTTGCCATAGCTACTGCCCGATGATCTTGTCCAATGTCGCGGCGGCGACCGATGCCGCATTTCTCGAAGCGAGCCGAGTATAAATCTCCTCCCAATTTGGCCCGCGCTGCCCGCCGGCCAAATCGCTGATTCCCCGTATGATCAGTACCGGGACGCGATTGACATATCCGACTTCAGCTATGGCTGTTCCTTCCATTTCACGCAATTGCACATGCCAGGTACGAAATGCAAATTCACGAAAGTCACTATTGTCCAGGAATACTGGTCCGCTCATAGCGTTGCCACCGACGTAAACCGAACGCTGTTCCCCTTTGACTGCGGCCAATTGCACACGGTTCGCAGCACTTTCTGCACAGCGCAATAGATAGCGATCGGCCGGAAAAGCATGCACTTCTCTTGGTCTCGCCCTTTCTTACTACCTCGACGTCACTTGGAAAAATCATATCGAAGTGACCATACTTCGGTCGGAAGTCTTCTGGGAAGACATAGGTTCCCGGTTTGTTCGAATCTGGATTTAACCAATCCGATTCGATTTGATGAGTCGAATATTGCCTATTCAGGAAAGTCCACCAGTGTCCAGACTGGCTTAGTATTACGTGGCACTTACTATCACCTCGTAGCCAATAGTCCGATTGCTTGGACATTCGTTGGACGTTCTAGTCTTTCCGGCTGCTAAACTATTTCTTTTTCTGCGCGCCCACGGATTCCTCTGCCCGATCACTTGGAGTCTGCACCAGTTTTGAGAGTACCTTACCGCTTCGAGCGTCAACTTGGACAGCCGCGATCTTCTTTGTCAAAGGTGTGACGATATCAATAGACCAGATCAGTTGGCCGTTCTCTTGCGCAAGCCTTGCGCTCTTGACCTTTCCACCGGGAACTTTCGTCAGCGCAGCCTTTTCAGCCTGTGCTCGCGTAACCCGAGCGTGCAAACTGGGCGATGTTGGTGGGTTATCGGTCGCTAAAGTCGTCCCCTGAAAACCACTGGCGGCTAATGCAATCCCGACTAGAAATGCAATGACCAATTTTTGCGCTACCTTCATGAAGTGAGTCATAACAAAAATCCACCTATTGTTTTCCTTTGCTGAGTCGCTCTAGAGCCTCTTCGACGGAGATCTGGGGGACCGATTCCGGTGGCTTTTGAGCATCGAGAATACGCTGACAGAATACGGCTGGACTATCAGTGGTAAGATAAGGATTCCCTTCCGCTTTTGCCAACTGAAGGTCCGTCGCTGCAATTTCGGTTTGTAGTGCGCGCAAAATCTCTTGGTTTCCTTGCGCTTTAGCCAGATTTTGGGCGTGCAAAACCTTCATTATTTTGACGGCATTTTTCACTTGCTCCAGGTCCTTTGCCTCGTCGTCGTCATGGGGAGAAATATCATGAAGGCGTCGATACTCGTCGCTTAAGATTGCAGTGATTTGATCATCGGAGAGGTTCCTTGCGCTCATGGATTGATCTTATTCGAATCTAACTCGAAAGGTCTATCTTTGCCTGTACGTATTTTGACGTATTGCCGTGCAGGTGGGTCTGGTAGTCTCGACAGATATGCCAAGTCCGGAACAGCAGGCCGATGACGAACTTCTTGAACGCGCGTTTCAGGCTTTCTTTCCACCGGTCCGATTCGTCCTGGTCGTAATCGTCATCACCCCAAAGATCCGCCGCGACCCTCAAGGCGTGTTCGTACTCCGCACATCTTTTTCAAGGAGGTGTGCGGCAATGAGCAACCTCGAATATGAAAAAATTACTAACTGCTGCGCTGGTCTTCTGCGCCACCACTACGGCCATGGCTGACTTCTCCTTTGTATTCACGAGCCAAGGCACTTAGACTATTCCCCTGGGCTTAATGTGTATGGCCAGCAAAGATGGAATTGACGCGACGTGCCTTGCCACGAAAATTCATTTTTGCCTCCAAAGCCACGCATGAAACAAGCCGGTTGGTGGTTGAGTCCCGATGCACCACTCGATGTGTTTACCTCGGTAGCTCACCCAGTGTCGGCGCGCCTTTGTTCCTTGCTCGGCTAGAGTGACATAGAGCCAGCCGCCTTTTGGGTTCCAAGTCGGTGCTGTGCTCCTCGCCTC
>JBEEIB010000331.1:0-3968 GCA_041167675.1 Verrucomicrobiota bacterium | reverse complement strand
AGTGCGGACCCGCGTTTTGAATGAGGACTGGCGCTCGACGCTATCGCGTTGGTATCCAGGGATGCAGGAGACATGCGATGCAAAGGCGGCGTAGCCCCCAGTTTTTCCTGGTCTCCTCTTTTGGGGGTAGCGATAGCAGATGGACAAAAAACAACGTTAGTGAACCAAAAAGGCAAATAGTTTGCTAAATTTTCAAATCCCGGAGCATGGCGTTGGTCTCTTGGAGATCGAAGTGGCTGGGATCAAATGGACCGCCGAGCCAGTCGAGCAGTTGCTGGTGCTCTGGATGCTTTGGATCGCTAATAGCCTTCAAGAGGTTGTAGTAGCCAAAGATGCCGCCGCAGTCTTCTGGCGGACGGGCGTTCTTTCCACCTAGGCAAACGACACACTTCTTTTCAGAATTAGCAGCCAGAACTTTTTCCACCACGACTTCGTGCTCCCAGCCATCGCCAAAATCGTATTCGTAAATGAAAGACGCCTTTTCAGGTTGCGCGATGTCAGCCAAGCGAAAACGTCGTTCGTCACGCTGCTCGACGTCGGGATAGAAGCCATCGTCCGAAGGCAGAGAGTAAGAAACTTCGCCGACCCGGAACTGGTGTAGGTGACTATCGGTCCATCCCATGACAATCTGCAAGACATCGTGGAGGCGATTGAGCTTAATGCCGCCTGACACCTGCACGCGCCGCCAGATGGCTGGTTTACTGCCGCATAGGGTGATTTTGAGTTCGTAGACGGGAAAAGCCTTTGCAAGTTGCTTTTTAATCGGTGCGATCATCGGGTGGTAAAAAACGTTTCGAGAGCGAAGTAGTCAACGGTATATCGCGCTAAGGCGGAGTCTTTCCGCCCGAGACCACCCGGCGCTATAGTCTGCCCACCGAGCACGACCGGCAAGCCGCCATGGAAAGTCTGCGAATGGAATACTAGAGTGCCAGGGCATATTTTCACCCCACAGGAGCGCAAACGCCTGGACGCATTTCCTTCGGAAATCGGCGAAGCCGACCTGATTCGATACTTTACTCTTTCCGGTTCTGATCTGGACCTGGTGAAGCGGCAACGGGGAGATCATAATCGGCTTGGCTTTGCTTTACAGCTCTGCGCGCTACGCTATATCGGGTTCTCTCCCGATGATCTTGAGAACGTTCCGACCATGGCCGTGGCGTTTTTAGCGGAGCAGCTCCAGGCTTCACCCGCAGCGCTTCATGACTATGGAACGCGGTCGCAGACCCGAACGGAACATTTACAGCAGATTCAACTCCGCCTGGGATTTCGCGATGCGACGCGCGAGGATTTCAGTGCATTAGCGGACTGGCTGTTGACACGCGCCTTGGAGCACGACAAGCCGAGCCTCTTGTTTCAGCTGGCGTGCGAGCATCTGCACGCTGAGAAAATCATCCGCCCGGGCGTGACGCGCATCGAACGGCTAGTCATGGAAACGCGAGAGCGGGGTCATCGAGAGACATTCCGTCGGCTCGGCCCTTTCTTTACCGAGGAACGGCTCGTTCAACTTGATCAAGTCTTGGTGCGTGAAGAACAGCTTGGCCGTACGTCGCTCGCCTGGCTCGGCGAACGGGCGGGAGCAAACACATCCAAGGCGATTATGGCGGAGCTCAAGAAGCTCGATTTTCTGCGCGAGCTCGGCGTGACGGAATGGGACCTCTCGACGATCAACCCCAATCGTCTGAAGTTTCTGGCTCAGATCGGCAGGAGAGCCACCAGTCAAGCTCTGCAACGTTTGGCCCCTGCGCGGCGTTATCCCGTCGTAGCCTCCTTTCTGCGCCACTCAATGGAGGAGATTACCGACGAGCTTGTGGACATTTTCGATCGCTGTCTTGCCCAATCTTATTCCCGCGCGGGCCGAGAACTGGATGAGTTTCGTCTGACAAACGCGAGGGCCACTAATCAGAAGGTGCTGTTATTGCGAGAGATTGGACGCGTCGTACTTGACCCCAATGTTAGCGACGAACAGTTGCGGCAGACCATCTATCGACATGTGCCCGCCGATCAGCTGCTGGCAGCTGTCGAAGAATGCGATCAGTTGGTACGGCCGCTCGACGATAGTTACTTTGACTTCCTGGCCCGCCGCTACAGCCACATCCGAGAGTTTGCGCCGGCGTTTCTGCACGGTTTCAAATTTCGCTCTAACCGCAACCCAGATCCGCTGCTGCAGGCTGTGGAACTTTTACAGAATCTGAACCAGGAACGGCGCCGCGCTGTGCCAGCGGATGCGCCTTTGAAATTCGTTCCACCCAAGTGGCTTCCTTACATCGTTGACGGTTCCGAGCGAATCGATCGCCGTTACTATGAGTTGTGCGTGTTGTGGGAATTGCGGGCAGCGTTGCGCGCTGGCGACGTGTGGCTCGAAGCCAGCCGCCGCTATGCCAACCCGGAAAGCTACCTAGTTCCTCCGGCCCATTGGCCGGCTTTGCGCCCGGAGGTTTGCATCCTTACGCAAACACCGGAAGACGGCGCAGTACGACTCAAGGAACGGCAGGCCGAGCTGGAAATGCTCCTGCGGCGCTTCGACGATGAGTTGCCGCACCATCCCAATCTACGTATTGAAAACAATTCACTTGTTGTCGGACCACTCAAGGCGGAGGACGAGCCGCCTTCGCTGGCAGCCCTGGAAGCGCTGGTCGACGCACGCCTTCCGCTGGTCGAGTTGCCAGATTTGCTCATGGAGGTCGACGGCTGGACTGGCTTTTCGCGCTATCTGGAGCACGCGGGTGGGGCCGAGCCTCGAACCCCGGATTTGCTGGTCCACTGCCACGCCAGTATCCTGGCACAGGCCTGCAACTTTGGGTTAACCCGAATGGCGCAGCTAGCGGACTTGTCGTACCGGCAACTCGCCTGGTGCACCACTTGGTATTTGCGCGAAGAAACGCTTCAACCAGCGATCGCGAGCATCGTCAACCACCATTACCGCCATCCATTGGCCCGGCTCTGGGGTGGCGGCACGCTCTCCTCTTCCGATGGACAACGTTTTCCGGTGGCGGTTCGTTCGCAGACTGCGACCGCGATCCCGCGTTACTACGGCTTTGGCAGGGGACTGACATTCTATACGTGGACCTCGGATCAGTCCTCACAGTACGGTAGCAAGCCAATCCCATCCACGGTCCGCGATTCGACCTACGTGCTCGACGGTGTCCTCGACAATGAAACAGAGCTGCCGATTGCCGAACACACCACCGATACGGCTGGTTACACCGATTTGGTTTTCGGCCTCTTCGATTTGCTGGGCCTACAGTTCTCTCCACGCTTGCGCGATTTGGCGGATCAAACCCTCTATCGGATCGACAAGAGTATTCGATATCAGCATATCGGTCCGCTCGTTCGAGGTGCAATCCAGCCACGACTTTTCCTCGCTCATTGGGATGATCTGCTGCGCGTGGCCGGCTCTCTCAAGCTTGGGTGGGTCACCGCTTCTCTCTTCATCGCCAAGCTACAGTCGTCTCGGCGCAAAAATGTAATGACACGTGCCCTCTAAGAATACGGCCGCCTGAACAAAACAATCTTCATCCTGCGCTATCTGCTCACCGAGCAAGTCCAGCGACGCATTGGAACGCAGATCAACAAGGGCGAAGCTCTGCACGCGCTGCGAGGTTTCCTCTTTCTTGCAAACGAGGGCAAGATCCGGCGCCGCTATTACGAAGAGCAGCTCAATCAAGCGAGTTGCCTCAATTTAGTAACCAACGCCGTCGTGCTATGGAACACAGTCTACATGAGCGCTGTATTAGATCAGCTAAAAGCGGAAGGCTACCCTGTCGATGACGCCGATGTTGCGCATCTCTGGCCGGCACGCTACGCGCACATCAATCCGTATGGGAAATATCGATTCAACGTAGACGGCGAATTCCATCGCAAAGGTCTTCGACCGCTGAGACAACCCGATTCCGGTTTAGCTTAGCGTTGTTTTTTGTCCATTTGCTATCGCTACCCCGGTATAGATATTCCGTTCAGGAAGATCTCCC
>JBEEIB010000330.1:0-28985 GCA_041167675.1 Verrucomicrobiota bacterium | reverse complement strand
GGATGTGTTTCCTGAAAACAACCACTACCGATCTCATTGCTGGGTATATGCGCGGCGATGGCCAGAACCGGAACCCGGCTTCGGTGACAGTCATACAAGCCGTTGATCAAGTGCATATTACCTGGACCGCAACTCCCGGCACATACCGCTAAGGATCCGGTCAGATGTGCCTCCGCCCCGGCTGCAAAGGCCGCGACTTCTTCGTGCCGCACCGGGATCCAACTGATCGCCTTGTTAGTGCGAATACTATCGGTAATCCCGTTAAGAGAATCTCCGGCGAGACCAAAGACGCGTTTTACCCCTGCTGTTACCAGCGTCTCTACTAACAATTCACCTACTGTTTTCTTAGCCATTTTGGATTTTTCGAGTTCCTAGGGCTGCAAAGAGTCTACGAATTCTGTTGGCCCTCGCCATTGGCAGAAGAGCAAGTTTTCGTATTACCCGAAAGAGTTATATTGCCGCGGGGGGAGAAGTGATCGATGGTTGGTAATTGGTATTCATAAAACGGGCGTTAATAACAGACACGGTCCCGGAGGAACCAAACGATCGTAGCCTGGCACGAAGTCCTGGGAAATTTGACGAAGTGCCGGGAAATCGAGGTGAAAGCGAAAACCCGTCCGGGCAGGGACGATCGAAGCGATCCAACGCCTAACTTGATTGCACCTCTTCGCGCGGTGAAGCCAGGACCTGGAATTCTCTTACCGCACCAATGAGCTCTTCCAGACAATCAGAATGGTGGTTAACTCTGCTGCCCAAATCATTTGCTTCATCTTTAATGAAATGATCTATCGGCGATTGCTCTTGCTGAGCGCTTTGCCGGTGAGACTGGTCCATCAGATCTGCCATGGCTTGCATCGTGTCCGCTAATGGCTTGGCTGATTCTGGGGCAGTCTTCGCGTCTTCGCTGTCCTGAGTTGTCAGGTCTGATGTTTGTTCCCGCATCCACGGGAGACAAGCGACGTAAATTTCCTCTATAGCAGCGGTCGCGTTCTCCAGGTTCGGTCCATCAGAAGGTTTCGATCCATAGAGCAGAGCTTCAAAGGCAGCTTGTTCCTCGAATGAATTGGCCTCAGAAAGACGAGATGCTATTTCCAGCTCGAGCTGTTCGCGTTGCGCACTGGAGTTCTTAGAACCAGCCAAATGAAGAAGACGAGCAATCGCATGGAGGCAAGCGGCAAGTTTTTGGCGGGCGATTGCCTGGGCGCTCTCTGGCCAGACCAGGGCGAAAACGGCGCTGATAATACAGACTCCCAGGATAATGCCAATGAATCGATCGCGAAGCGGATCAATGTTCGTTGGTGGTCCGTAATCCTTCAGCACTCCTAGATCAAAGGCCAGAGCAATTTGCAGTCCAACGTACGAGATCCGCTCGCTGCTGGCAGTAACCCATGCGGCCAATGCGTGGACGCAGAATACGATCAGCAGGTAGACTCCCAATGTCTCATATCTCGGGATCAACCAGATTGAACAAATCAGACCTAGAGTAACTCCGATAATGCAACCGACAATTCGGAGTACTCCCTTGTGAATAGTGGCGCCGGTACTAGCGAGCGCGATGATCAGTGGCGTGTAGTACACCGTGTGGATGCCGAAGTAATCGCTCGCCGTATAGAAGAAATAACCGAGCATTCCTGCTAACGTGACCTTAAGCGCGAATTGTACGTACCTCGGGTTACTAAAAGCGTCGGCCACAAAAAGTGATTTCTTCTGGCGGGACGCTGCTTTCGGCTCCTGTTCGTCCGTGTCCTTCGCAACCAGATCTTCCAGCGTACTCTCCGCTTCCACCAATTTAATCGCCTCCACACGTCCGATTGTTTTCTTGGCAGAAAGTGTCGCTATGCTGGATGGCACAAAGCCGGCCGCGAATTCTCGCTCGAAGTGCTCCGCATTTTCCGTCAGTTGGCCGAGAATTGTTTTTTCAGTAGAAGAAATGGCAACAACATCCGGCGATCTTAACAGCGCACCGGCATAGGAAAAAGTCAGCTTGGCAATTTTATCGAGGCTCAAAATCATTTGCACCAGTCGCGCTTGCTTTGGTCGTAAACCGGGAGCCTCAATTTGGGAGAGCTTCAGAAGTTTGAGTAAACGGATTGGACCGCGCTTAACCAGCGAACGAAGCAAGTTTCTGGCGGCGGCGGGCGAGCCAATCGTCAATTCTGTGGTTGCCGCGGCAACGGCACGCCAGCCGATGACAAACTCCCGCTGAAGTACTCGGTTGGCCGGAACTGGGAATAGCAAAAGATTCGCCAGCCAGCCGAAACTGACTGAAAGCGCGACTGCCACCCAGACCCAAAGGAACTCATGCACTGCTTCCTCTGGGGTGGGAAAGAGGTCGACCAGGCTTTGCGACACCGACACGATGAAGGCCAGAATAAATCCGACTGCTCCGAATGAGAGCACCCGAAATAAATACATACCAACAAAAATTTCCAGTGCCATGGCAGGGATTCTGAACTCGGCCCGGCCACTCGTGTATTTGAAAATCAAGATGGACGCTCCGACGGCGACAGTAATGGAGAACAAAGCCAAAAGCGCGGTGATAGCGGTGGTTACTTTCTCTTCCTTGACTGTGAACAAGACCAGGAAAGGTAGGACGTCCTGAAGCGGCAACCGGAATGTGTTGGATACCAAAACGATTGCGGTACAGGCAATGGCCAGACGGAGCGCTGCTCGAGCACGACCTGGAAATGGTTTAAGCTCGTCCCGAAGGATATCCAGCAGTCCGTCTTGACGGCGTTCGGCACTACCTGGAAAATTGACGATCCTCTCGGACATTTTACCGATTAGGTCGACCGGAAGATCGAGTGAAGCCTTTGATGGTAGTAACTGCCGTTGTACCCATGCGAAAGATAGCCGGATCCGGGTCCTCGATCTCAATCCGAACGGGGAACCGCTGCGCGATCCGCACCCAGTTAAGGTCGCGCTTAACAAAGGGTAATCCCTTGATTTCCACGTTATCTTCCTGGGATTGTACCGCCGGCGAAATTCCTTGAACCACTCCCCGAAAACGGCGGTCAGGAGCGGATAGGAGATATATCTCGGCCTCCATTCCGGGACGGATACTGTCCAATTCCCGCTCGCGAAAGTTGGCCAATACATACCACTTGCGCGAGTCGAGGAACGCGAAAACCTCGATGCCGGCGTGGGCGTAAGCTCCTTCGGATATGTTTAGGCCTACGACTTGTCCGTCAAACGGCGCATAGATCCGCGTATAAGATAGCTCCAGCTGGGCCGTCCCTAAAGCTGCTACCGTACCTGGACGCTGCGCCTGCAGGGTGGCGAGGGAACTAAGCGCCACGCGCGCCTGGTTAAGTTTCTCATTCGCTTGCGCGAGTTCGGCATCAGCGGCAGCGACCTTGGTGCGTGCCTGGTTAACCTGGTCCTGCGTGGCAAAAGCCTTCGGTAACAACGGTTCGAGACGATGTAAAGTATCCGCATCCTGATTCCGCATCACCGTCGCTTGCTGGACCGCTGCTTCCGCAGCTTTGACCTGGAACTTGAGTTGGGCGTCCTGCGATTTAGCGATTTCGATCTGTTGATCTAACGCCGCCAGAGCCGCCTGTGCCCGATCAACCGCTAACTGAAAGTCGGCCGGATCAATTTCGAACAAAAGATCGCCGCTTCGAACGGATTGGTTGTCCCTCACATTCACTTTAATGATTGGACCGGAGACGCGAGGCGCAATCCCGATCAGGTTTGCTCGGGCTACCGCGTCATCGGTCCTGGGGTGGCGCTCGTTGAAATTCCATGCCGCCAGGCTCAAGACTAGAGCCAAAATCGGTATTGCCAGGCCAATTGCCAGAATGAGGAGGGATCTCACCTTCGATGGTGTCGAGTGATTTGATTTCGGTGGTCGCGGAGCGACACGCCCTACCGCCTTGCCCTCAAAGTCAGGTTTTCCCTTAGGATTAAGATTCATGGGTTATGCGTTCGCGTAGAACAGAAACCAGACAGAGATACTAAAAATCAGGATCAGGCTGACCCACAGAAAAGGGCCGAGGAAGTGAAACGGCCTGATCTTCAGAACGCGTCCGGCGAAGCTGGTGAAAACGGTTAACGCTACCCCGGCTGTCAAGCATATTAGCCAGGCGGGAAAGTACGAGCCAAATACATCAATACCTGGAGCGTGCGCCCACGCCGACTTGCACCCCGTCAGTGCGCACAACAACAAAAACCACCAGAATTTCCCGTTGAACATTGGGTTTCTCATCGCCGGTTGCGCGTCGCACGTTTATTAGTGTCAGGTTTAGTGGCGCCGGGCTGCGCTAAATCGCCTAGTGCTAAGGCTAAAGCCGTAGCCGCGGTATGGATGGCAGATCGACTTTGGAAGAGAGCGTTCCGTGCACTAGTCAACCTGGTCTCGCTGGTTACGAGTTCGGTGTAGGTCGACAGCCCCTGCTTGTAGGAGCTGAGCACGGCCTCATAGGCGTCCACCGAAGCTTTTACCAGAGCATCGGCGGCGCTTTCACTGCTGATTGCCGTATGCAGATCCGTATAGGCTTGCCAAACCTCGCGGCCGGCCCGATCGCCGCTTTGCTGCAATTGACTGTTCGCCTCCCCTAGTTCTGATTCGGCCGCCAATAGCTCATAGCAACGAAAGAATCCGTCAAAAATGGGGAATTCGGCGGCCAACCCTCCCCCAAAGGTAGGAGCCCCTTGATCGAAGGTGCCGAGACCGCCAAGACTTAGGCGTTCCTGACCGTAGCCGACACTTCCTACGGCACTGATTTTCGGATAATAGCTCGCTTTAATCTGGCTGATCTTTGCTTCCTTTGAACGGATGTTGGCGAAGGCAGCGACCATGTCGGGACGCTGAACGAACGCATGTTCGACTAATTGATTGACTGGTGTTTCGATATCAGTCGGGAGCGACCCAGCGAAACTGTCCGCGATGTGAATCTTTACGGACGGCGAGAGGCCGATGCTGACCAGCAGATCGACCAGTGAATCCGTCTGGCTACCCACAGCCTTCTCCAGATCGAATCGTGACTGCGCAAGCTGTTGCTTGGCTTGCAGCAATTCAGGCTGAGTGGCTAAACCGGTATTGAATCGCGCCTCCACTGCCTCGCTCACCGTACTGGCTGTTTCCAAGGCGGACTGGGCAACGCGGACCGCGTCGCGCTGCGTATTGTAAGTGTAAAAGTTCTTACTAACCTCAAAGACCAATTTTTGATGGGTCGCATTAAAGGCGAGGTTGGCGACCAGGAGTTCCTCGCGCGAGGACCGGACGGAGGCGTCTCTCTCTCCAAAATCGAAAAGCAGCCATTTCACCGAAAGGGTCGTTTGGGCGAGCACATCAAGGTGCAGGACCCCATCATTCTGCAGGCTAATAGCTGATTGCGCGGATCCGCCGGTTTGGATCGCTCGGACCAAAGCCGCTCGGTCGATTTTCAGTGAGGGGAGGGGAGCAAAGAGCCGAGTGTATCCAGCAGCAGCTACGGCCGACAAAATCGGGTAGTAGGTAACCTCTTTCAGACCAACTGCTGCTAATGCTTGCTTCGCTCTCTGCCAGGCGATCTTCGTTTCGGGATTGAGTCTTTGAGCGATATCGATCAGGTCTGGCAACAGATAAATCTTGCGAGGATCAATCACGATGTTGCCGGGGAGCTCTCTACGGTGGTTCCGCAAGCCGGACTGGTGGGTCGGTAGATCTGGTGGTGACCAGGACTGATCGGGAGACGGTGGCGCGCTGCCCGGTCTGGCGTCCGTTGAACCGGTGAATGATGTAAAGGTGAGCGCTAGGCTCAACCAACCTCGAAACGATCCGAGTAGCAGCCTACCCATCACGATTGAAGTATCCGCAATTCAGCCACTGGTCTTTACCGCGACATGCCCGGCGGGCCTTACGATGTTTCAATTCTCTTTGCGCGCGTATCCTGCATTTGCGCGGCATGGTAACTGAGGCTTTAACCTTAGAAAAGTGAAAGTTATTCAAATGCTGATTGACATCTATTCAGACCGCTCCGACACCAGGATTCCCAGACGATGAAATACGACTCGAAGAAGGGTAAAGAAACCACTAAATCGTCGGCAAAGACCATCCAAATTCGAAGAATCGACCTTAATTTATTTCGGGTATTTGATGCGATTATGCAGCACCGGAATGTGACGAAAGCTGCCCAGGCGCTTTCGGTAACTCCCTCGGCGATTAGCCACGCTTTGAGCCGGCTACGGCAGACAATCGGTGACGAGCTTTTTATTCCCAGCGGATCCGGTATGCAGCCGACGGCGCGCGCGCGCGAGCTGGCGTTGGACGTTCGACAAGGGTTAGAGAACTTCCAATTGGCTTTAATGGCAAAGCCGTTCGTGCCAGCGGAGGCTGTCCGGACTTTCCGTATCGCTGCGAGTGACCACGCTTCTGTGCTCATTCTCCCGGCACTGGTCAAACGCTTAGCCGAGAGCGCGCCGAACGTCGACCTACGAGTGTTCCCGTTGAATCGCCTCGATGTTGTTCGCCAACTCGAAAGCGATCAGGTTGACCTACTCATCGGTTGGTTCGGTAGGCTACCCGACGCCATTCGCCGCTCCAAGCTTTACCAAGACCAGGAGGCAATCGTGGTGCGGGCCGGTCACCCGTTGACCCAACGCAACGTGACAAAAGAAAGGCTCTTCGAATTTCCGCACGTGGTCGTAGAGCTGACTGGAACGGAGGAGAATGAACGCGATGGCTTCATGGACGAGGAGGGAGTCGCGCGCCGGGTCTGGATTGAGCGCGCCTTGCTGGAATTTCAAGACGAAAACGTCAATCTCGTCGGTCGCGCGGCCGTTTGTGTACCGTACTTTGCTGCAGTGGCTCCTTTGCTCCAAGTGACCGACATGGTAGCGACTCTTCCGCGTCGACTCGCGCGTTGGTTAATCGCGCAGACTCCGATCGTATTGTTGGATTTGCCCTATCCGCCTATAACAGTGGACGTGGAGATGGTGTGGCATCAAAGGGCAAACCGAGATAATGGCTTCCAATGGCTCAGACGCGAATTGATTTCGTCTGTGGATCTCGCGTAACTTGCCGCTGTCCGACAGGGGTTGAAAATGCTTCGCGAAGACGACTTCCTGAAGATGAATCGCCTGCTCTTCCCCGGGAGCGCGACACCCGAAAGCAATGGGCCCGGACATCAAGGCGACGGAGTTAGGGGTGCATCTTAATCTGACACCCAGCTAAAATCCGGTGGCACGCTTCGGGTATACCCAAGACTTGAGATCTGCGGCCCGTCTCCAGCAGACTGCTATGCGCAAAGACAAGCGCAGCGGTTATGTGCAGCGGATGGATTAAACCGTTGATCAAGTGTATCTCGCCCGGCCCTTCATTGGAAATTCTATCGGCAGCGACACTCGCCGCCATGGACCAAGAGAGATATTTTTAATCACTCCTTCGAGCCGTAGATCCCTGGGCACACTTTGCACTATCCTTTCCCAGCATGGAAATCAGGACCGTAATCGAGAAGTACCACCAATCGATCGTGGACGCGGATGTAGATCTCGCGAGTCAGATTTGGTCCACAAAAGACGACGTTTCCTTCATTCATCCCAGAGGACATGAAAGAGGATGGGATGCCGTAGCCAAGAACTTCTACGGTATAACGATGGGCGATACGTTTTCAGAACGAAAACTCGAGATTTTCGACCTTTTCGTCCACGAAGATGGCGACCATGCCTGGGTTGAGTTTTATTGGCGCTTCGATGCGATCATGAGGCAGGACCGCACACCGCTCCACACCGAGGGTCGCGAGACGCAAGTCTTGCGAAGGATTGGACAGACTTGGCGCATTGTCCATGTCCACTACTCCGGAATGCCTGTTACGGGAGCACGTCAGGGCTTCTAATCTGCGAAGACTGGCTGGGAAAAGCCATTGCCTCCGTCTGGAGATCCTTCCCCTAGCCAAGCCGATATTCGGTTAACCCAGCGCCGATACGCCGACACGCCAAACGCGCTGCCGGGTCGCGTCACCGGTGCAAGGGCTAAGCCACCTTAATCGCTCTTTTTCAGGACCAGGTGCAGATCGCGAAGCTGATTGGGGGATACCGTGCTCGGAGCATCCATCATCAGATCCTGACCTCGACTGTTTTTTGGAAAAGCAATGACATCGCGAATGTTCGAGGTGTTCGTGATCAACATTAGTAGCCGGTCAATACCCAGCGCTATTCCGCCGTGCGGTGGCGTCCCGAAAGAAAACGCTTCAATCAGATGCCGGAAAAGGCGCTCTTGCTGTTCGGCCGAAATACCTAACGCGGCAAAGATCTTTTGTTGTAATTCCCGTTCATGAATTCGCAGACTGCCGCCACCAATCTCCACTCCGTTGAGCACAACATCGTAAGCTTCTGCTCGGACTTTGCCAAACTCTCCCCGTTCCAGCAGAGGAAGGTCCTCCGTTTTCGGTCGAGTGAACGGATGATGCATCGCGTTCCATTTATTTTCTGCGGCATCAAACCCCATTAGGGGAAAATCGGTAACCCAGAGAAATCGCAGAGCGTCTGGGTCAGTGATGAGTCCGGTCAATTCAGCAACCCGCAACCGGATGCGTCCCAGAACGGTGCAGACGATATCCCAACTGTCTGCGCCAAACAGGATCAAGTCTCCCTCCTCGATTTCCAGCCTGTGCTGCAGCTCTGATTTTTCCGCCGCCGAGAAGAATTTTACAATTGGCGACTTCCATTCGCCGTTTTCGACTTTGATGAACGCGAGTCCCTTGGCGCCGGACAATTTCGCCAGGTTAGTAAGATCTTCAATTTGCCCAGTAGTAATGCCGGCGAATCGTTTTGCGTTAATCGCCTTAACCACACCCCCTTGATCGAGGGCGGATCGAAAAACCTTGAACTGTGTCTCCCGAAACAGATCGCTTAAGTCCACCAGTTCGGTAGCAAATCGCATATCCGGCTTGTCGCTGCCAAACCGGTTCATTGCCTCCTGGTAGGTGAGGCGCGGAAAAGGAATCGGAATATCGACCTTTTGCGTAGCCAGGAAGATTTCACGAAGCAGTCCTTCCACGAGTCGAAAGATATCTTCCACCTCAATGAAGGATGCCTCGATGTCGATCTGGGTAAGCTCAGTGATCCGATCGGCGCGGGGATCTTCATCCCGGAAACATTTGGCTAGTTGAAAATACTTTTCGACTCCTCCGACCATCAACAGCTGTTTGTATTGCTGCGGTGATTGGGAAAGAGCATAAAAATGATTTGGGATTAGGCGGCTCGGGACCAGAAATTCGCGTGCGCCCTCGGGAGTGCTCTTGGACAGAATGGGAGTTTCGATTTCAAGAAAACCGTTGCGGTCAAGGTATTGGCGGGCAGCCCGATTGAGCACATGTCTCGTTTTTAGTTGATGACTCATCGCCGGACGCCGCAGATCCAGATAGCGATATCTCAGCCGCAAGTCTTCGTTGCTCAGAGCTGCGTCCAACTGGAACGGCAACGGCGCGCAACGGTTCAAAATAGTCAGTTTTGCAGCGACTATTTCGATTTCGCCGGTTGCTAATTTTGGATTGGCCGTACCCGCCAATCGTTTTGTTACCAAGCCAGAAACCTGAATTACCTCCTCATCGTGCAGAGCGTGCGCTTCTTTGGCGATGTGGGGGAACTCATCAGGACGAAAAACAACCTGGGTACGGCCTTCGCGATCCCGGAGATCGATGAAAATGACACCACCATGATCGCGTCGGGAAGCGACCCATCCAACCAGGGTGACCTCCTTTCCAATCTGTTCGGCGCGAAGTTCGTTACAATGATGTGTGCGATACATTCTTTGGGACGTCACGATTTGAGTAAGTTTACCAATGCTTCCTTCGACACCGTCGTCTCTTCACGTTGCTGTAAGTTCTTCAATTTGACCTGAGGCCACTCCTGCCCGACGACGACTGCGAATTGCGCTCCGATGGATTCAGCCATCTGAAATTGCTTTCCGACTTTAATTGGCTGAAGCGAAAAATCGGTCACGATCTGATTTTCTCGAAGCATTGCCGCCAATTGCAGCGCTTCGGGTCGACGGCTCTCATCTGCGATGATAACAAAAGCGCGACACCGGCCCATCGCCAGGGCTTCTTCCGCCTTTTTTCGGGTGTGAGGGAGTTCCTGGAGAAGGTTCTGCAACACAACATCACCGATGGCAAATCCGGCCGCAGGAAGATCGACAGCACCATCACTAATGAGATGAATAAGATTGTCGTATCGGCCTCCGCCTGCCAACGCGCGGTTTTGCCGCTGACGATCGAAAACCTCGAAAACTAAACCCGTATAATAATCAAGACCCCGAACAACCGTAAGATCCAATTTTACCATTTCAGCTATTCCTCGCCAGCGCAGCTCTTGCGAGAGAGCTTCGAAGCCGGGAATAGCTTCGGCCGGAGTCTGCAGAAAAGCTTGGACCTCATCCCAGGTGATTTTGAAGTCTGCCAGTTTTCGCGCGGTAACGCCCGGTTCTTCGCGCTCTATCTTATCAATGATGGCGAGAAACTCGGTTAGTCGCTGGCCAGGAACGTTTCGTTTTTGAATGAAATCGAGCCAGAGGGAGCGATTATTTACCCGAACGTAGAAATCTTTTTCGGTGAGGCCGAACACTCGGAACATGGCTACGGCCAGCGCGATCAACTCGGCGTCCGCAGCCGCGGACGAATCGCCGATCAAATCGCAGTTCACTTGAAAGAATTCTCTCAGTCTGCCCTTCTGCGGTTTTTCAAATCGAAAGAAAGGAGCAATGCTGAACCATTTAATCGGTTTCTTGAAATCCCGCTCACGTGCCGCGACCAGCCTCGCTAGCGTTGGGGTCATTTCCGGACGAAGGCAAATATCGCGCTCGCCCGGATCGAAAAATCGGAACAACTGGGTTTTCAGCTCCTCACCGCTTTTTTTTCGATAGAGGTCGGTCGCTTCCAAGGTTGGTCCATCGTACTCGACAAATCCAAAAGAACGGGCGCAATTGCGCCAGCCCTCAAAAATGTAATTCTGCCAGGCGTACTCGTACGGATAAAAGTCGCGGAATCCGGGTAGCCGTTGAATTTCCATTGGAAGAACGCGAACGACGCATGCAATTGGCCGATTTGCAACAGCAGCCCGCTGGGTTAGGAATCGCGCTGCCTGGCAGATTGTCAATTTAAGTGAGGGGCGAAGGAGCGGTGTCCGCGGGCTGCTAGTTTTTCGCAAGTCTTAGTGGCGCAAATTCAATAGCTCTGCCATGTTGTCGATCCCATGGAGCCGCCAAGACTCAAACTATCGTTGTTGCCCGACGTGCTTGCGGTATGCCGACTTGAACATGGACAAGAGATACCCATCTGGGCAACTGAGGGTGACTTTTCCTCCGTGTCGCGAATCAGGGAAGAACTTTCGGTCATTTGCGTCAGCAGCTCCGTACCAGAAAACGTCAGGGCTAGCCGCGGCTGGCGGGCAATAAAGATCGCGGGTCCACTCGATCTGGACCTAGTCGGTATCCTTGTGTCGGTGGCTGTGCCGCTGGCCCATGCTGGGATCGGGATTCTGCCCGTGGGTACGTTCGACACCGATTACATTCTGGTCCGCGATCGCCAGCTAGGAGAGGCTCTCAAAGCGCTAAGAGCCACGGGATTTAACATCTCGGAATAGATTTACCGGGCAAACAGCCTGCTTTGGTTGGGTCCCGCGGGACTGATTTTCCCCAGCCCCTGGAGCTGTCGGCGGTTCCGGCGTTCTCGGGCAATTGCCGCAATTTCGCGAACCACGCGGTGGCCACTGCGCTTAATAGTGAGTTTCGCTTGATTCCTTGCGGCTAAGTATTCTCGACCCGGTACACGTTTGACTTCGGTAGGACAGTCGCCGCCAAAGACCGTTTCGGCGATACCGGTGCTCTCTGCGTTGCCGGCGTTCCTATCGCCTTCTTCGACGCAATCCGTCGAAATAGACAATGATGATGATAAGAGCGCCGGTGATCACCCGCTGCCAAAATGAATTCACGTTGAGCAGGTTGGCGCCGTTGTTGATCGTGGTCAGGATGAAGGAACCAAGCAGCGGTCCGTGCACCGAGCCGATGGCGCCGAAGAGGCTGGTGCCACCGATCACGGAAGAGGCGATCGCCTGCAATTCCCAGCCTTCCGCCTGAGTCGCGTTGCCGATGCCAATACGCGCTGCCAGCAGGATACCAACGAAGGCCGCGCAAAGTGCTGACAGAATATAAGCGATGTAGATCATCCGAGCCGTATTGACACCAGAAAGTCGGGCCGCCTCCGTATTGGAGCCAATCGCGAAGAGGTAGCGACCAAACCGACTATGATGCAAAAAAATGTATCCGGGAACCGCAACCACTACTACCATCCAGAAAAGATTCGGTACGCCGAGAAAGTCGCCGCGAGAGAAACCGGTGAAATCGGTGTTGGTAATGGAGATCGTGGAACCATTGGTGATGAGCAGACCAATTCCGCGTAGCGCCGTCAATGTTGCCAGCGTCATAATGAAGGGCGGCAGCCCAAGCTTGGTAATTCCGAATCCATGGAAAACACCAATAACCAGGCCGAATGCAAGCGTAATTATGAGCGCTCCCCAGATCGGGTAACCGTGCGTCAACAACCAAGCAATAATCACACTGGTGAATCCGACGACCGCGCCGACCGACAAGTCGATCCCACCCGTGATGATAACGAAGGTCTCGCCGATCGCCAGAATTGCGGTCATGGCACCCTGACGCAGCAGGTTGGTAATGTTGCCGTATGTCCAAAAGCTGGACGTGCTGAACGCCAGTAACACCCATAGGAGCGCGAGAAGGACCAGAAGGGTCAAGCTGAGCAGCGCGCCAACACGGGCGCGGTGTTTTGTCGCGGCTAACTGCCGCGCCGCATCTGTGGCTTCAACGCTCATCTTAAATCTCCTCCAAAACGCTGTTCATGATGTACTTAGTTTGCTATCGTCCGGCCTCAGACGCCCATCGCCTCGGTTAGAATCGTTTCATGCAGCGCTTTCTCGCTCACATGAGCGCTATCATGAGTCGCGACGAGCCGCCCGCGACGAAAGACATGCAACGTGTCGGAGAGATCGTATACCTCCGGCAAATAGGAGGAGATCAGGATAATCCCCGCTCCGGCCTTCAGCAGTTTGGCAAAAAGTTTGTAAATTTCGGCCTTGGTGCCGACATCAACACCCGTTGTTGGTTCGTCAAAGATGAACAACTGGGCCCCATGGTTCAGCCATTTGCCAACGACGATCTTCTGCTGGTTGCCGCCGGAGAGGCTCGACGCAAGAGCTTCACGCGAGGCCGTCTTTATCTGCACCTCGCGGATCTGCCGGTCGGCCGCCGCAGCCTCGGCGAAGGGGTTGATGACGCTTGCGGTGGTCAAGCGCTTGTAGATTGGCAGATTGATGTTGAGTCCGACGGCGAGATTGAGGCAGAGGCCCTGATCGCGCCGGCTTTCGGGCACCAGCGCGATGCCCCGCGAGATCGCATCCTTTTCCTTGCGAATTTCGACCGGCTTACCCTTCCAGAAAATTTGCCCTGCCGTTTTTGGGAAGCGGCCGAACAGGCTCTGCACAAACTCACTGCGCCCCGCGCCAATCAGTCCGTAAAGCCCAATGACCTCGCCCGCCCTGACGCGTATGGAAATTTCCTGGAAGCCCTTGCCGCTGAGGTTTTCCGTCCGAAGGATCTCGTCGCCGAATGGAACCGTCTCCTTGTAATGGACTTGGCCGATCGCTCGATTGATCATGCCGGTGATCAGCGCCTGCTCGTTGGTTTCGGCAACGCGTTGGGTCGACACCAACTGGCCGTCGCGCAGGATCGAGACGCGGTCCGCGAGCTGGAATACTTCTTCCAACCGATGCGAAATATAGACAATGGTAACGCCCTTGGCTTTGAGTCGACGGATTAGCGCGAAAAGCTGTGCCGCCTCCTGGCGGGTGAGGTAGGCGGTCGGTTCGTCGAAGATGAGGAAACGGGTACCGCGCGTCGAGGCACGGGCGGTCGCGACCAATTGTTGCTGACCGATCGTGAGGGAGGAGAGCAGCGCTCCGGCCGGCAGATTAAAGCCGATATCGTTGAGAATCTTTTGGGCCTCCCTCACCATTGTGCTGTGCTGAAGCAGCCCATAGCGTACTCTTTCGTCGCCGAGAAAGAGGTTGGCAGCGACGGAGAGATGCGGACAGAGTACGACCTCCTGGTGTACCGCGTTGATCCCGAGGTCGATCGCCTCATGCGGTGTGGCAAGCGCAACCGGCTGGCCTTTCCAATAGACATCTCCACCGGACCGCAGGTAGACGCCAGTAAGTAGCTTGATGAGTGTCGATTTGCCCGCGCCGTTTTCGCCAACAATCGCGTGAATTTCTCCCGCCTCGAAGATGAGATCGACCGATTTCAGCGCATGGGTAGCGCCGAACCGCTTGTCGAGTCCCTTGAGAGAGAGAAGAGGCGCGGTAGTATCCGCCGCGCCTTTTACGTTGTCACCGTCACCCTGGATCGCGTCCTGGTTCGTTGACGGCTTATTGGCCATGTTTCTACAGGGGTTTGGTAATCACCTGACCTACTTCACCTTGGGGAACAAGAGCTCGTGTTGACGAGCTTGGTCCATGTTCTCTTTGGTGATCAAATTCGCTCCCGTATCTACATTCGCTGGAACCTGTTCTCCCTTCGACGCGGCGAGGGCAGTTTTGACGCCATCATAACCCATCCGATACGGGTCCTGTACGACTAACGCAGCGATCGTGCCGTCTTTCAGAAATCCGATAAGCTTGTCGTCTGAATCGAAGCCAATGAGTTTGATTTTATCGGCGGCCTTATTCTCGGCGATGGCCTGACCCGCGCCCTGCGCCATGATCAGGTTCGAGGCAAAGACGCCACGCAGATTGGGATTGGCGGTAATCAAGTCGGTCATGATGTTCAAGCCGGTTGTCGCCATACCGTCGGCAACTTTGTCAGCGACCAGTTTCAAGCCTGGATATTTGGCTGCAATTTCCTCCTTAAACCCTTTAGCACGCTGGTCCAATGAACCGACGCCCGGAATCGACGTGATCAGCGCGACGTCGCCCTCGGCTTTTCCATATTTCGCTTTGATGGCTTCGCCAAGCCCATCGGCGGCAACGCGCCCGCCTTGCACGTTATCAGTGGTGAGGAAGGAGGTAAATGCCTTCGAATCAGCAGCGGAGTCGATTCCAATGACCTTCACTTTTTTGGCGGCTTCATCGATCGGTTTGCCCAACGCGGCGAATTGAGTTGGCGCTATGACTATCGCTGCGGGGTTACCGGAGACAGCGTTCTCGAGGATCGAGATCTGTCCATTGATGTCGGATTCCGACTGAGCACCGAGCTCCGGCACGTTAACACTAAGGTCCTGTCCAGCCTTGCGCGCTCCAGCGAGCACGATCTGCCAGAAGGCGGACGTTGTATCTTTGACGATGATCGGAATGGTAGGTTTCTCCGCGGCCGGGACTGTCTGGACCGTACCGGCAATAAAGGCTGCTCCAAGCAAACCGAGGATGATGCGGTTCGGGAACGAACTAAAGAGTTTCATGGGGGGTGATTTCGCTATTAACACGCCGCAAATGTGTGCTTCATCCGGTCAGGGCGGCGCTTACCGTACCGGATTTATTATATATAAAATAACGGTTCCTGAGTCCGTAATGAATTCCGTCTTATGTTGCAAGCCTTCTTTGCGTCTGGGTAGCACCCGGCTTGCTGTTGGCTAGCGAAAGCTTCCTTGGAGTCAAAAGACCCCGCCGTCGGCAAGCAAAATAATCGTCTCGTAAACCCTATTCGCGGCTCGACGAGTCACGCGAGTTATACGACGCTTTCACGTGTCCGATAAAAGCAGCGTGCCGGCAAAGTCACGATCCCTTATCCGCGCCTTTGTCGATCAAGGAGAAGAGCTGGTCTACGTCATCGTAGCTGGTTTACTTCTCATCGCGTCGGCGGTGACCTGCGGCTACGCGGCGTTCACCGCGGTGCAACAGTTTCGGAGCGGAAACGCTCTGGAAGGAATTTTTTCTCTGGTCAACGATCTATTGCTGGTCCTGATCATCATGGAAGTACTCAGGACCGTGGCGCGGTTCATCCGTAAGCGAGAACTCAATGTCGACGTGGAAGACGCGGTTCCGTTTCTTGTTATCGCTTCTATCTCGGCCGCGCGACGGATTTTGGCTATCGGAGCTAATTTGTCATTGAATGAAGCCAGGCACAGCGAACAGCAGGGCAGCAACGTCGACGTCACTGCCGGCTGGGATCGATTTAGCCAGTCAATGATCGAATTAGGCGTTAATGCCGGGCTCATTCTTGTTATCGCAGTCGCTGTCTTGGTTATCCACCGCTATACCCTCGGACGCCGGACGACGGGTGAGAGCAGCTAGCAGACGAAATTGGTGCTCAGCTCGGTCATCCGTATCGGCTTCAGCGACGCCAATGACGTTACCTGAGGCTTTCGACTCAGAAATCTTACAACAAGCCGGAAAGGCGGAGAAGCCGATCCAACGCTGTTTCATAATCGCGGCGCCAGCGCACATATCGGATCGTATCGGCCGCAATTGCCAAAACCCAGATACCAAGCCAGACGGCGGCGAAGAAAATTCCGATTACTGGAACCAGCATTGCTACCGTGGTGCACGCCACCATGATCACGTAACTGAGAGCGCCGTAACCGAGCATCAGCTTTGGGCGCCGAAACCAAAGCCAGACGGCGCGCTTCAATTCGGGTTCAGCGGCTAATTCAATCTTAAACTGGCGACCCGTTAGTACCTGCTGTGGCGCCAAATCGGGATACCGCCAGCGAGATGGATATTGAAAATCACGCCACCAACCAACGATCCGCGGATCAGCGCCTTGCATGAAATCTCCCGATTCCGGGGGGGAAGTGTTGTCAGTGTCGCATTTTGCTGTCTAGAACTCAAGCAACAGAAAGCGCGGCCACTATTTTCCTGACCCTGGCCGTGCCACTTTTTCCAGATACTTTCGCCAACCGCCAAACTGGGAAATGTCTTCGGCGTGCTGCGCTGCGACAGATTCACACAAGAACCCCTTCACCAGTCGGCCGTCCTGCAATCGCAGCGTTCCAATCGCAAGAGGAGACGGTACGTCAGCGACGAAGCTGCCGAAGGCATCGTGAGTCAGCTCCCATATTTCGACTGTAATCGAGGCTCCGCCGCCGGGCTCGGTCCGAATTAATCCAGGTTTACGCGGATTTGTATCTGGAAGAGCATAGAACCGATATTCTGGAGCGGTCTCGGTGGTTTCAATCAGTTTCGCGCCGCGTCCGGTCAGTTGATGATTCAGGGGCAAACCGGAGAGATGGGCGCCGACCACCGCAATGCGGGCGGTCTTCGGATTTCGATCAAACGTTGAGGGCTCGGCGGCGGGATAGGCCTCTTTAGTACCACCAAGGGTCGGTTTGAGGGATTGAAGATAGCCCTCGGCCAGCTCCAATAGCCCGACATCAGAGAAAGCCGGTCCAACCAGAGTCACGCCAAAAGGGAGTCCGCGATCGCTGAACCCAGCAGGCATGGCAACGCCTGCCAGATCGAGGAGATTCATAAAATTAGTGAATATTCCAAGCCGGCTGTTTCGAGCAATTGGATCGACCTGGATCTCATCGATCTTAAAGATAGTGGGTGCAGTCGGGAGGAGCAGCACGTCTGAGTTCGCCCAGACCGGCACCGTCTCTTGGCGGAAACGCTCCAGCATATATTGAGCTTCGAAAGCATCGACCGCCGAATACTCTCGTCCACCCAGAATGATGTCGCGAACGACAGGATGAACTGCATCTGGATGATCCTCAATAAAGGTACCAACTGCCGCAAACCGTTCGGCAACCCACGGACCTCCATAGAGCAGTTTTGCGATGTCAAGGAAAGGCGTAATGTCGATTTCTACGGTCGAATGTCCAAGTTTCTCCATGCGCTCGACTGTTTGCCGATAGAGCAACCGAAAAGGTTCATCAACGAGGTCGAGGCTGCTCAGCACCGCAATCCGCACCTTTCCTGGAAACAAGGTCCAGGGTTCAAGCCGGCGAGAGTACGGATCGCGCGGGTCATATGCGGCAGCGACAGAAAGGACAATCTCGGCATCGCCGGCAGTCAAGGTGAGCGAGCTCACGCAATCCAGCGAGCGGCAAGCCGGTACAACACCGAAAGCGCTAAAGAGACCACGCGTTGGTTTGAGCCCGACAATGTTATTGAATGCCGCCGGTACGCGACCAGAACCAGCCGTATCAGTTCCCAGTGCAAACGACACCGATCCGGCCGCAACCGCGACCGCCGAACCCGAACTTGATCCTCCGGAAATATAGTCGGAATGGAAAACCGAGTGGCAAGCGCCATAGGGCGAGCGGACGCCGACCAATCCGGTGGCAAACTGATCAAGATTCGTTTTCCCGATGAGAATTGCTCCCGCATCCAGCAATCGCTGGACAACCGTTGCCGTTACTTTGGGGACATAGGAAAATGCAGGGCAGCCCGCTGTCGTTGGAATATCCGCAACGTCAATATTATCTTTCACGGCGAACGGGATTCCGTAGAGCGGCTTATTGGTGTCGTTTGCCAGCATTTCCGCCGACCGCAGTGCGTTCGACTGTGGAATCAAGTGGATCCAGATCGGGTTGTCGCTGGATCGTTCGATTCGCTGATACACCTCCCGGACGACATCCACCGGCGAGAATTCCTTCTCGCGGTAGCCTTTCTGTAGCGCACGAATGGTAAATGCGATTCCGGAAAGGTCGTTCATGATGCCGGCTCAAGAATGAACAAGTGTTGCCCGGGAGAAACCGGAGTGAACTCCTTGCAAAGAACGGAACGGATCTTTCCGTCTCGAATCGCGCAGACCTGCATTTCCATCTTCATAGACTCCACAATGGCGACCGGTTGATTAGCATTCACGATTTCGCCAGGTTCGACCAAGACCTTCCAGAGATTGCCAGCGATCGGGGCATCCACAAATGAGCAATTCTCGGGAAGAGCTACTTCCTCCTGTGCCTCCGGCTCCTCTGTCATCGGCACAAATTCCGTCGCGGCCCAACGCTCCCGCTCGGCTTCAAACGCCAATTGTTGCTTTGATTTGAATACGGCCGTTTCTGCAGCGATCTCGCGGAGGAACGTATTGTAGTCCCGGAGCCGGAATGTCTCTTCTTCGATCTTTATATCGAACTTACCTTCAAGAAAACTCTCTCGATTTCGGAGAAGCTCGGCGGCCGAAACCGGATAAAACCGAATCTGATCGAAGAATCTGAGCAACCAAGGTTGGCTGAAATCTTTCGTGCGCCGAAACCGGTTCCAGACTTGCACTGTCCGCCCGACAAACTGGTAGCCGCCAGGCCCCTCCATTCCGTAAATGCAGAGATAAGCTCCACCAATTCCTACCGCATTCTCCGGTGTCCAGGTACGCGCAGGATTGTATTTAGTCGTGACCAAACGATGGCGAGGATCGAGCGGCGTGGCGACCGGAGCACCCAAATAGACATCGCCCAGCCCGAGCACAAGATAACTCGCATCGAATACGATTCTTTTTACGGCCTCAATGCTATCAAGGCCGTTGACTCGCCGAATGAACTCCAGGTTGCTTGGACACCAAGGCGCATCGGCGCGCACCGATTGCATATACTTTTGAATTGCTAGTAATGTTGACTCGTCCTCCCATGACAAAGGAAGATGGACGATTCGAGTAGGAACTTCTATGTCATCCAGCCGCGGTAGTTGCGACTCAGCATCTAACAACGCGTCGAGCAGCTGCTTCAGACGAAGTTGCGTGTTGTCAAAATGGATCTGGAGCGATCGAATGCCTGGCGTCAGGTCGACCACGCCAGGCAACCTCTTCGTTTGCAGCCATTGCATTAAGGCGTGCACCCGAAACCGCAAATTCAGATCGAGTACGATCGGTCCGTACTCGACCAACAGATAAGAATCGCCCGCTCCCCGATAGACAACCCGGGGCCGATCTTCGGCCGATTCAAGATCCACCAGAACGGCTTCATCACTCGCCGCAGTCGCAAAACCTGTTCTTATTACTGGTACGGCCGGAACCCGATGAAGGGTTTCGATTTCCTGCTCTTGCTTTTCCTTAAGCAGTTCGGCTTCCGCCACAGTTAGCCTGCGAAACCGAACGATGTCGCCCGCTTTGAGCTGTCCCAGCTTCCAAAGCTCCGCATCGACGACCACTGCCGGACAAACAAACCCACCCAGGCTCGGACCATCCGGACCGAGCAAAATCGGCATATCTCCCGTAAAGTCGACTGCACCGACGGCGTAAGCGACATCGTGAATGTTGGAGGGGTGCAGACCGGCTTCGCCGCCATCTTTTCTCGCCCATTTCGGTTTTGGCCCAATCAATCTGACGCCGGTCCGATTCGAGTTGTAATGCACCTTCCATTCGGCAGCAAAAAACGTTTCGATGTCTTCCGGCGTGAAAAAGTCCGGGGCTCCATGTGGCCCATACAACACGCCTACTTCCCATTGATCCGAATATTGCGGAATGACGGATTCGATGTCGGCACTCGGCGTTTGGGGTTCGGTGTTTGGCGTTTGGCGTTCCGACGTCGCCAAGCCTATGTCGGACAAGTCGGCGTTGAGTCGTAGAACATCTCCGGACCGGAGGACACGCCCGCCATGGCCCCCGAAGCCACCAAGAGCAAATGTTGATTTGCTTTCAAGATAATTGGGAACATCAAGACCGCCGCGAACAGTCAGGTATGCGCGCGTCCCAAAATTCTTAAGCTGTCCGATTTTCAATAGCTGTCCGGCCTGGATTTGAGTCACCCTCCAGAAAGAGATCTCTTCATCGTCAAGCTCGACGCGCATGGCTGCGCCAGTAAGACAAACGTCGCAAGCCGTGTTGAATCGCAATGTAGGTCCAGACATCGTGATTTCCAATCCGGCAGCATCGCTCGAGTTACCCAACAATCGATTGCCCACACGAAATGCGAACATATCCATGGGGCCGGAGGGTGGAACACCGACGGCCCAATAGCCCAAACGACCAGGATAATCTTGCACACTCGTTTGAGTGCCTGCTTCGAGAACATCGATTGTGACGGGGCGGTATTCCAGCTGCGCGAGAAGCTTCGTGCTCACCTCGCCACGTTGAAAAAGATCATTCCTCAATACGGCCTGAAGATAAGATTGGTTGGTTTCGATGCCGTAGATCCGGGTCTGCTGAATCGCCCTTGCCAGCTTGGCCAAGGCTTCGCCGCGGTTGTTTCCTTTGACAATAATCTTTGCGATCAGCGGATCGTAATAGGGAGAAATCTCGGTGCCGGTCTCAATCCAGGTGTCGACTCTGGCGTCAGCGGCAAAAGCGACTTCGGTCAGAAGTCCGGAACTCGGTTGAAAATTCTTGTTCGGATCTTCGGCATAGATTCGGACTTGGACAGAATGCCCACTCATCGAAGGAACCAATGTTTCCAGTGGAGCGAGCTCACCAGCCGCGAGTCGGATCATCCATTCCACCAGATCAATTCCGCTGACTTCCTCGGTCACGCCATGCTCAACCTGAAGTCGAGTATTGACCTCGAGAAAATAAAACTTCCGGGCGATAGTATCGTAAATGAACTCGACCGTGCCCGCTGAAGCATAATTCACACTTTCGCCTAAGCGCGTCGCAGCATCGCAAAGTTCAGCGCGAATCTTATGACTCAGTTCGGGAGCTGGGGTCTCTTCGATGACTTTCTGATTTCTGCGCTGCACGGAACAGTCGCGTTCCCCCAGCGCCAAAACTTTGCCTTCGCCGTCGCCGAAGATCTGAACCTCAATGTGGCGAGCAATTTCGACAAATCTCTCCAGATAAATTCCGGTATGCTTGAAATTGGTTTCTCCCAGTCGTTTGACGGTCTCAAATCGGTCTACCAGATCATCCCCGGCACGGCAAAGTTGAAGCCCAATTCCCCCGCCGCCGGCTGTGCTTTTAAGCATGACTGGATACCCGATTTCTTCCGCTGCTTTCAGGGCATCCTGCGCATCAGCCAAGAGACGGCTCCCGGGCAGGAATGGCACGTGCGCTTTTGCCGCCAGATCGCGAGCGAAATGTTTTAATCCAAACGATCTAATTTGTTCCGGCGCTGGACCGACGAACCGAATTCCCGAGGTTTCGCATCGTTCGGCGAAGTCAGCGTTCTCACTGAGAAATCCGTAACCAGGATGTATGGCTTGAGCGCCTGATTGCTTTGCCACCCGAAGAATCTGTTCACCATCCAGGTAGCTTTGCGCGGCCGGCGCCGGGCCGATTCGGAACGCTTCATCCGCCATTGCGACGTGCATTGCATGCACATCAGCATCCGAATAAACCGCGACCGAGCGAATACCCAGTTTTTGCAAAGTCCGGATGACTCGACACGCGATTTCACCGCGGTTGGCGATCAGGACTTTCTTGAACATGGAAATTGGTTGGGCGAAAACCTCGGCGCATTTGGTAGTTGCGCGGAATCTTTTTGCATCCCCATGCGCCGGCTTTGAACCATCGGTGCGCCGCGATGGGATCCGATCTCGGATTCCCGCCGCTCCGGATGACACCGATTTTTTATGCCTATAGGTTTGCTTTTCGACGGTGTCTTTGCAGCAGCCAATGCGATAATCCTTTTTACCATCGCCAATCGAGATTCTCGGAATTCAAATATTTTCATGACAAGGTGAATGCTCGGTCATGCCTCAAACCCGGCGCATGGGGATGCATAACTAAAGGGCGCAGCTACCAAATGCGCCGAGGTTTTCGCCCTACCGCCATGAGGCTCGCGAGCACGTCGAGGACGCTTTAGCTTAGCGCTCATGGGCAAGTGCTGGACGTATGTGAGATCGCCCCCTACCAAATCAGCAAACGCACCGGAGTAGGGTTGTACGCGTTGCACGGGTTATTGAGCTGCGGGCAATTTGAAATCAGGCAAATCACGTCCATTTCAGCCTTCAGCTCGACATAGCGACCTTTGTCGGAAACACCATCTTCAAAGGTAAGCGTACCGTCCGGTGTAACCGGCACGTTCATGAAAAAATTGATGTTGTGCGTAAGATCGCGTTTCGTGTAGCCGTTACCCCAGGTCGCTACCGTTAAAAGAAATGTATTCCGGCAATTGTGCAGGTGCTTCTTGTCAATCGCGTATCGCACTTGATTGCTTTCGGCCGCGCATGCTCCACCGAGCGTGTCATGTCGTCCGCAAGTATCCGCCACAATCGTGAGAAGCACATTTCCTTCCGAGGAAATCAGTTTGGTTCCTGTCGTCAGGTAAATGCTACCCTGTTCCCGGATCGTATCTTGCGCACTATACCGGTCTGACCGATCACGGGCGCTGTAAAAAAGCGTGTCTACCGCCTGATTGCCTTCCAAATCGACAATTCTAAATGTTTGCCCGGATTTGATCTCGTGCATCCAGCCCTCGCCGGATGGTAAAATGTAATCGAAAACCGCATCCTCGGACCGGAGTTGGCTCTCGGTGTAGATCAGCGTACTCATGATTCTCTTCGATTGTTTTCTTGTGACGCTTCTTAACGGAAAAGCGCTTCCGTGAGGATGAATCCGCGCTCGTTTTCCGGACACGACTTCCGGCAAACGTCATTAACCGTCGGCGGATCAGAGTTCCAGACTGTGAGCGTAATTGGCTTCGGATTGTACTCTGACTGAGGATCCAGCGGATGCTGGCAAGTATTGAGAATGATAAGGACATTCATCTCGGCCCGCAGATCGACCCAAGAACCGGCCGCCGAGTTATCCTTTTCGAAATGCATCGTGCCATCCTGGGCAACCATAATCTTGCTGAAGAAGTTAACGTTAGCGACGAGGTCAGGTTTACCCAATCCCCATTTGCCAAGTTCAATCAGAAATTGGTCTCGCGCGTTTCGATGGAATTCGTTGCGCTGCTCTTGAAAGCGGGAAGTTCCGTACTTTCGTTGCACCAACGCGGCCGTGGAATGGCCAGCCAACGGATCATGCCATCCGCAACTATCTGCCGCAACGGAGCAAAGCACGTGACCCATGTCGCTGTACAAGACATGGCCGGTTGTGAGTTTCGCGGTATGCTGAGCTTTCAAGGTATCGGGGAGATTTAAACGATCCAGCAAATGATCCCGATTGTAGAATAGAGCTCCGACATTGGCCCCACCTTCAAGATCGGTGAGACGAAGTGTTTGATGACGATTGAGGAGGTGCGACCACATGGCGCCGCCTGGAATTGTCTCCTCCAGTACAATGCGGTCTGCCGAAATTGGCTTCGAGGTTGTCATGATCCTTGTCGCCTCTGGTTTAGTTATCCCCGGTTTGATGCGGAGCCTTCAAGGGAAGCGGATGAAGCGGCGGGATGATCATGCTGGTTAACGTCAGCTTTCCGGTCTTCACTCCTTTAATGGCCATTAGTTTGTCCGCGATCTTTTTAAGCTGATTGGCTGGCCCCTGAACCAGCAAGACTTCGATCCGATGATTGTCCTGCAGTTGAACGTGGAGCGAGCTGATCACTTCATCGATAAAATTGCGTTCCAGCTCAGCCAATCGTTGTAACAAAGAACCTTTCGATTCGTCATAAACGATGGTGATGGTGCCAGCCATAATGCTGTCTCCCTTGTCCTCCTGGTGTTCCAACGCGAAACAGGTGACCATGTCCGCAATCGCTTTTGAACGACTTTCGAATCCGCGTTCCTCCACCAGTTGATCGAGTTCACGGAAGACCGAGTCGGGGAGGGAAACACTGATGCGCTGAACTTTTCCGTCGTTCTGACCATTCTTGCTTCTGGGCGATACCTTCATTGGGTGGTTTAAGTATTAACAAAATGAGAAATCGTAATACTGGTCAAGCGGAAAGAGTTCTAGAACGTTGACCCTCTTTGAAGCGTGTTTTCTCTCTGCCGCCGATCCAGCGGTTAAGCTCCCACAGATCTGCTACCGGCTGTTGAGTGAACGGCTGGAGATGCAAGTAACCGTCCGGTCCAAACTCTGGGGTCATGGTCGCGCTGGCAAAGCCGCGGCGCTGCATCTCTGCCAAAACGTAGTCCCACCACGTTTCATGGGCGGCCAAAGCGTGGGCATATTCCGCCGCCCTTGGATCCGGGACTTGGGGTCCCTGGTCATAGCCGACCCGCGCGTGGACGTGTCTCGCATGCTTGGCACAGAGTTCGAGCACCTGCGGCAGTTCATCCAGAACAAGTCTTTCACAAACACAGCACCAATGACTGAAGTCGACGGTCAGTTGCAGTTCCGGTATCTCGCTGAGCAGTTTTGTGGTGACAAGAGGATGAAAGGTTGAGCGGCTCCGATGCGTTTCGAATGCAACCGCTACATCGTTTTCGTTAGCCAATTCGAGAACCTTCTGGAAAAGACCGACGGTGTCGTTGAACGGCCACAGATCGCTTCCGGCCAGGCAGTTTATAAATCGCGGATTGAGTTCAAGACTATGTTCCAGTTTTCGTTGAAAAGAAGCGAAATGCGCAGCGGGATCCGATCCTGCATCCGGAACGTAAGAACCACCAGTCGTGATTTCAGCGATGTACTCGGGTCCATGGTCATTCAGCGTTCTCCGGTAATCGTCGCGAACTGCTCTCGATGAGTGACTCGGACCTTCAATTCCGTCAAATCCGACTTTGACCGCATCCGCGCACGCCGATTCAAATGAGCCGATATGGCCCCATAGAGTCTTAAAGATTTTCAGATCCATTTTTTATCAGCGGTGATTTTCTAACCACGAACGGACATTAGTGGACAACAATGGACGGAGATGGACGGTTCCATTCATAGAGTCGCCGCAACGCGGAAACCGACATTATCGCGACAGGTCGTTTGCCAGAGCCAGTCGCGCCAAGAACATCGTAAGAGCCGCGGGAGATAATCCCAAGCCCCACCCCGAATGATCCGCTTTGCCGACTCGGTCCCAACACACCAGGATGAACCATCCGATGGCGCACTGACATAGTTCGGGTGCCAGGAATCTGCCACCCATTCACAGACATTGCCTAGCATATCAGCAATTCCAAATCCGTTGAGAGGATAGCAACCGTATGGTGTTAGTTCACCTCTCCCGATCTTTCGCCCATGTTCATCATAGAGGTAATTAGCCTCGTCAATAGCCAACTCATTTCCGTGATAGAACGGTGAATTGTTGCCGCTGCGACAAGCATATTCCCATTCCGCCTCGGTTGGCAGTCTATAGGCCCGCCCGGTTTCTGCGGCGAGCCAAGCACAATAGTCGTTCGCTTGATTCCAGCTGACGTTAACCATTGGAAGATCGCTGGGTTTTGCAACCCTGCTATCAAACCGCCGAAATTCAGCCTCTGTTACTGGGAACCGGCCAATAGCTACCTTGCTTGAAATCGTGACCAGATGTCTGGGACGCTCGGTATCATTGGCAAACTTATCATTCTCGTTCTCTCCCATCGCGAATTGTCCGCTGGGCAATGAGACCATTTGCGGAGCCCAATCAAAATCGCACCGACTGTGGCCGGTCGGTTCAATCTTCACCGTTGCGGGCTCGATCGAGTCGACTGAGAGAGCCGCAGAGTTCGGAGACTTGTGATCCGCAGGTTTCACCGATGTTCCAGGATGTTAGTCGTCGATCCATCTCCCGTTTTGGACATTTGAAGGTGGAACGAGCGGATACTCGTTCCAGCCTGCCGTGATCCCTCCATCGACTGCAATATTTTGACCAGTGATATACGAAGCTTCGTCGGAGGCAAGAAAGTGATAGATCGCTGCGATTTCTTGTGGGTTCGCCAATCGGCCCAACGGTGTCATTTTTTCAACGAATTCGATCTCCGGATTGTTGGGAATCGAGGTCACCGCTGGGGTTAGCACGGTTCCCGGACTAACCGCGTTCACAGTAATCTTTTTCGGCGCAAGTTCGATCGCGCCGAGGCGAGTGAGATGAATCACCGCTGCTTTTGAGGTCGAATACCCGGTGGAGTGCGGTGTTCCGATCATTCCAACAAAAGAAGCAGTATTCACAATTCGACCCCCATGTTTCATTACTCGCGCAGCATGTTTAATCCCGAAAGCAACACTGTTCACATTCACGGCGAAGGTCCGGTCGAGAAGATCAGGAGTTAGTTCCGAAAAATTGATTCCAAGAGGCTGAATACCAGCGTTGCTGATCAGAATATCTAGTCGTCCAAATCGCTGGTAGGCTGTATCCAACATGCCAGCAATGTCCGCCTCTTTAGCCACATCTGCCTGGTGGAACAGCGCACCAATCTTACTAGCTAAGGCACTTGTCTCTTTACGATCGACCAGCAGGACATCGGCTCCGGCAGCGATGAACCGTTCAACCACGGCTAATCCGATTCCGGACGCACCACCTGTCACAACCGCAGATTTGCCTTCCAGTGAAAACATGAACTTCGCAACGTAGTGATCCGAACTAACTGCGGCTCTTCTGCTCCTTCAGAGCAGCACGCTCTTTAATACAAGCACCCAGGGTTCCGCAAAGCCTCCACCCTGGGCTAAGATCTTTTACGCCTTTGGCGTATACACAGTCACCTCTCACCTCTCACCTCTCACCTCTCACCAATAACCTCTCACCTCTCACCAATTACCTCTCATCTCTCACCGCTCACCAATCACCAATCACCAATCACCAATCACCAATCACCAATCACCTCTCCCGGCGGTCCTGGCGTTAATCTACCTCACCGTTGACTTGGCGCTGCCGGACGATCCAGAGTTGGCCAAGTTCCTCTGGCTCTGGCAGCCAGGTATCGTTGAAAAAGCCAGACGGACATCTCGAGATGACTAAGGCGCCCACGTTGGCAACCGGATGCATACAACCCCCGCTGAACAGCCGTACACACCTCGATGTCTTCCAGATGAAAGTCGACTAGCATTTTCACTTCGGCTTCGATCATCCGGCCAAAGTCCGGATGTTGAGTCGTCTTTGCCGGTACCAACATGGTAGTTAGCAATTTCATTCGGTGGGGACCCAGCGGTTCGACCCGATACCAGATCACGCGATCGGCCAGCACAAACAATAAAAAACAAGGATAGGCGGAAAAAAGCCCTGCTTCTTTCTTCTTGGTCTCTGAAAGTTGCGGGATCGCAGGAAATCCGTACGGATAACCGCCGCCTGCCTCCAACTCCTGCCATTCCTGCAGGATCGACTCTTTAACCGGAAGATGACAGCGAATGTAGGTTTCCCGCTCCTGTTCGTTCCAGGTATCGCGCGCGGGCATGGTCGGCTGCAGCGTCTTGGAATGAGCTCCCAGATGATGGTAAGACTCCATGAAATTCTCGACGAGAACTTTCCAGTTGAACGGGCAATCCCATTCGCGCTGAAATACCAACTTCATTTCGCCCGCGTCCCATTCGCCGAAGTCCTGGTTCATCTCGCGCAACCGCTCTTGCAATGGCGGCGCCTGGCCATCCAAATTGATAAAGATAAAGCCGTTCCAGACCTCATTCCGAAATGGCTGCAACCTGAAGTCATCGCGTTCGAAACCTTCGGCAAGATGCATTTCCGGGCAGGCCTTTAGCGTCCCATCGAGTTCAAACGTCCACGCATGATACGGACAGAGAAACAATCGGGTCTGACCGGACCCGGGCTCGCCCAGTTTTGCTTCGGCCGGGCCGTGGCCATCATAGCCAAAACCCGGAGGCATGATATCCATTGCGCGATGGGGACAGACTCGCGAGAGCACTCGGACCTCGTTATCCTTGCCTCGCACGACAATGAGAGGTTCGCCTAAAAGATCAATGTTCAAAAAGTCGCCCGGCTGGGGAATCTGCGAGACGTGCGCCAGACAGATCCATTCTGGTTGGAAAATGTTCTCGAGCTCCCATTGGTAAAAGTCTTCGTTCGTATACACTTCTGCTGGTAGCGTACCGGCCTGTTTGAGAGGCTGATCCGCACATCGCTGGAGTTCACTGAGGATTTCTACCAGTGACCTCCGCCTTCGGCCGAACTGGTAGGCGCTGGCGCCACTAGGAACACTCCTCACTACATCAACCATCGATTCAGTTTGAACGCTCATTTGGCAGTCTTAGATGAAAGTTAGATGTTTTTGGAGGTGAGCTTCGTTAATCGGATAAAATCCTTCGTCCCATTCTTTCAACTTTTGCTTCAAGTAGATTTCCTTGAATTCCGTTCCAAAGACCTGATCGATTAGCGGATCGGTTT
>JBEEIB010000329.1:0-7339 GCA_041167675.1 Verrucomicrobiota bacterium | reverse complement strand
CGGCCGGCGGCGTAAAGAGAAAGAACGGCAGGGATGCAACCGTTGACATCAGAGAGAGCAAAAATGTTGATGAACCGAGCATGTTCATCGTCCAAGTGGCTGCCGTGTCATGCGCCGCGACGCACGTACCCGAAAGCAAAACGGCAAACCAGAGCTTCCGATACAGCGGATTCCGCAGCGCGGCGAAAGTCGAGGTCTTATTGGGTTCGTCGTTCACAGGTTTGTCACGGGGCCGAAGCTAGAGTTAGTCGAAAACATGACCGATCTTTACCCAGGTGCCGAGTTTGGATTGGCCGCAAGACGTTTACGTCAGTGTTTGCGTGAAGGTGCGAGTATGCAGAGGCGTTCTTGCGAATCGATCCAATTCAATACGTTCAGGCTCTGACTCGTTTATAATCTGATACCCGGCTGAGCCGGAATTTATTCCTCTTTGCTCCCCATAATTGTTCTGGGAAGATTTCGGAGTCGGCTGCTATTAATCCTCGTTGCCGGTCTGAATTACATGCTCTAGCTCGGTAGCTAACTTGGGATTCAAGGTCTTTAGCGTCGCGAGATCCTTTTCGGCGTCAACTTTCCGGCCCAACTTGAGGAAAAGCACACCGCGATATTCGTACGCTTCCGCAAGATTTGGTTTGAGTTGAATGGCCTTATTATAATGCTCGAGAGCCTGAGCGTAATTTTGCGGTCCCTGTTTGCGCAGCGAAAAGGCGAGATTGTTGTGGGCCTCGGCAAAGTTGGGATTCTCGGAAAGCGCTTGTTGGAACTTGACCTGGGCCTCGGCGAACTTCTTGGCATGCATGAGCTGGATGCCTTGGTTGTAGACTTGTACTGGTTGAGCGCCTTGCTCCTTTTTGAGTGCGCCGCCTCCCGCGGCGCTCCCTGCGCCGAAAGCTGCGCTTGTCGCAATGATATAGATTGTGAATAAACTGAGGTAACGCTTCATAACTTTTCTGTAGGTTAAAAAATATCTGGTAAGAGCTTCAGGAGGGTGCAACCGCATCAGAACCTGCCGCGGTTGACCCTCCTCATGTGCTAATTTTACTTCTTACTCCTCCAACTCGCGTCGGGCCGCATCGGCTTGTTCTGCCATATCACGTATCAGCTCGAGAAACTCTTTTGATCGTTGTTGGCCGATGAAAAGCCCGTCGTCAATGAAGCCTTCGATTGCGCCCCTTGCATCTAGCTGTCCGGGAGAGGTAGGGCGAATGATCGCACATTGTGGTAGGTCTGTGCTGATGAAGTCGCATGGCTCGGGCATGATCAGGTTGGCCTGCAACGTCTCCGGCTGGTTTTTAGTGAGATCCACAAACGTTATCCCACTGTCGGTCAACGGAGTCGCATTGCCTGCCTTATCGTGCCAAACCTGAAAGTGCATTATCTCGGATCCCCCGATACTAAGGGTGATTTTCAATACTTCCGCGCTGGTTACCTTCTGACTGAGAGTGGCGTAGAGGCTGGTGCCAGCTTGCTCAATAAACCCAAAATGAAATCCCGCCGTGAAGGCGATCGCTAGGAGGTGGTCACCGGAGGTGAGATCGGCATTCGTTACGGGAATCGCCGGATGCTGCCCAACATTCAAACCCTGGACTGCCTGTTGAGTGAAGATGGCACCTAAATCGGGATTGGTCGTGCTGCGGTATCGAATCCACCAACTGGTGTCCACACTGAGCTGTTGCAGGTTTGTGAGCCGCCCTGTTTGCGGCACACCCGTCACTTTACTAGGCGGGATATTGCGAAACGCATCAAAGTTGACGGGTTGCTCGCCCTTAGACGCTAAGAACGCGTTTAGGAAAGCTACATGACTCATCTCATCATCGGTATTGTCGGTGATATACTGGGGCATATCGCCATCAAGGACTTGAAGGTCAGTGATGTAGGGTTGACTTGTCGAACCGGTCGCGCCGATTCCTCCCAGTTCGTTATATTGCTGCCACAGATCAGTCTCAATAATTTCGGCTGCAGCCAGAAGCCTAAGAATCGCGACGTCTCCTTTTGAGAGTTTGCCTTTGCGCTCGGCGGCCTGCACTTTGCCTTTGGTCGCCAAAAGTGCACCGGCTGGCAACAACGTCGCGCCAGCGATGCCCAGGCGCTTCAGAAATGAGCGTCGCCTGACCCGAGACGGATTCGGATGAATCGGTTGGGTTTCGGTTGAAGCGGAACGTGTCTGAGAGGACTCCATGCGAGGTAGGTTTTCTTCTTTCATAGGTTGGCTTGTATTTCTTCGGACGGTGACCTGGTTTGTGCGCGTTAGATATGCCGTCGACCGGTCGGGTGTCGTCCTAACTAAGCCTTACTGCAAAAGGACACGATTTATTCCCGGCTTCCCGAATTCGCCGCTCGGCGGGACAAGCGGGTGGAGTTGTGTCTTGCCAACGAAGCGGCGACTACTTTAAATAGAAGCCATCCGCCTGGCCCGCCGCCAAACCGTCTTGGCCTTGGTATTCATCCATGCAGCATTACGTTGAATCTGATATCGCCTCCAGGGCTTGGGGTTAAAGATCGGCCGTTCTTCACAACCCTGCGCCTCTGCGTGGCGTTCTGGTGAGGTCTCGAATCATCCGGCAATTCGAAGTTTTTGAGCAACTCTCTCTTCGCCGTCTGCAACTCAACGATGAATATAGGAAGTGACTGCATAATACCGGTGCCCCATCGACTTGCTATCGCCAACCTGTTATTACTTCCTTAACTCCCAGTTAAATCGTTAAAGCCGGGACTTCGCGGTGGTTGGTACCAACCGTCGTCCTGCTGATCCGAATTGCCCTGGGTTGCTAGAACTGGACTTACCAGTCTTGTACTCAATCCTGTGCCCGTTGAGGAACAACCTGTCGCAAGCATGATCACTACACCGAAGATTACCGCCAGCAGCGCCGCGCGTCCCGTATCGTTGAAGAAGAAGCCAGAACAACGGTCATTAAGCGTTCTCGCATTGCTCCAAGGAAGGGCCATTTTTTCTATGTGTTGATTCGATTGCATTGAATAACTCCATAGTTAACTACCCTTTTTCACCCGTCCTTATTCCATGGCTGCCGCCGCAAGCGCATCGTTAGCTTTTGCGAGAGTCTGTCGGGCGCTTCAGGAGCGTGGTCAGGTTGAAGTGTCCATCACGCAACGTCGTACGTGTTGTCCGCTTGAGGCGGAAAGGAAATAGGGCGAGATACTCTGACACTTTCTGAACTTGCTCGCCGGTGCGAATGCCATTCCAAGCATTCTCGATTTCGGCCTGTTCTTCCATTCGCAAGTGCCACGATAGGGGCGGGCGTTTCTTTTTGTACGTCGCGCCTGGAGAGAAAGTGAAATCAACCGTCTCTATTTTCACCCCGTCTCGATGCTGGCCCTTCTGCCCAGCCAGCACCTCGCCGCTCCACCGCTCGCGCAGTAGTTGCAACTCGCGATCAGCCGAACACGCGTGCGCGGCTCCCCGGAACGTATTCATCGTAAGAAGCGGTGCCCAGAATTGAAAAAAGGTACCTCGATGTTCTTTTACATATCCTTGTTTGGCGGCCGGGAATGCGTTAATTCGAATAACCAGAATTTGCTTAGGTACTCTCGTCGGGTTGTGATCAGCTAAATCGCTGAGACCGTTGTGCAGCCACTGGACGAGGGCGGCAACGCCGGAGTTGTCGTAATAACCGCCATCAGCCAAATGCATATTCATGAAGCCGTTCTCGCCTCCACCAGCTTTGCGCTGTCCGGCAGCGAGAGGATTTCCATCGGGAAGGCTAGCGGCCGGGAGAGGGCGCGCCGGGGGCGAAATGAACGGGAATGCAGAAGAGAGTCTCACGGCCGTTGTGATCGCGATATCCGCTCCCTCATTGCCACGTCAGCGACACCCTGCAGGATACTGTTCGACCTGCCGTTCCCGGAGCGCTTTCTCGAGCATTAGTTCGAATTCCGCACAATGGATTTTCCTCGCTCGTGTTCAATGGGTCGCATTGCTGGGTTAACGATTCTTCCACTGGTCGCGCATACTTCCGGTCGTGAACTGCTTATTGGAGCCTATGATTTAAACAACAGGCGGGCAGGGTTTCAAGTCGGGTTGCTGCTGATACTGGTGGCGACATCCATTGTCGACACGGCATACATCGCGCAGAAATATGGACAGGAACGGCTACGGGAGACACTTGGCCATCTGTTCGTTCCATCGTGGGGATGGATCCTGCTAGGCTCAGTGACGATTACTAATCCGATGAAGATCAGCGCACCGAGCCACCAAAGACGTTGTCTAGCCATGATGCAGGCACTCGCCACGCTCGCTCAGAAAGATCTTGGCCATTACCAAAAAACCTCTTTTCGGGCACTTTCCGAAGCACCATGTCTCACAAAGGCGAGGCGCCTGACCGCGACCTGTTGAAGCGCTTGTACGCTCACAGACTACACACTTCCGCTTATAGCCCTCGCCGCGACCCGCCCCACGGCGTCGCTTTGAAGCAGATGCGATAATTCAGCAAAACAGCTGACTATCCCAACGAGCGCGAGCAGCAGAAACAGAACGAGAATGAAGACTTCGATGATCGCGAAGCTGGGGGAGGCTGCACCCGCGGACAGCTTCCAGAACCCCTGCTCAGGCTCGCAAATCGAGATCGGCTCACAAAATTCTATTTCCCGGTTTGCAACGACACTCTTCTTGTCATCGCCCGGCTGGAACAAAAATTCGGCGGGTACGACGAATTTGATAGTGGCAGACATAGCTTCTCTCCGGTTTCTTCTTTTGGTGTTTGGCCGGATAATCGGGCTTCACGCGTTACAGAGGATGACAAACTTGCAAAGGCTATTGTCTTCACCCGACTCGCAACGCGCTAAGCAATTTCCTATCGATTGATCCGGTGATCGGTAATCTTTGATCAGTTTGGAAGCTGCGGATCGCCCGCCGGCTGCCAGCGCCAAGCACTCCGTCGATCGGTCCCTGGTAATAGCCGCGCTTGCTCAATTCGGATTGTACAACAGATGTCACGTCGCTCGTCGCCGATCTTCGGTAGTCCCCGGAATTATCGACGCCTAAATAGGCATTGTAGTTGTAATACGGGTATGAGTAGTAATAGGGGTAGTCGTACTGATAGTAATCTGGATATCCAAAGCCATAGAAGCCAAAATCGAAAGAGTCCCCTTCGAAATCGCCAAAGCCGCGATCTCGCCCGCGGAAACCGCGATCACCGAAGCGACCACGATCTCCCCGACCAGAAAAACCTCGACCCGCAAATCCATGCGTCCCGTTGAATCCCGATCCAAAGCCGCGCCCGCTGAAACCTGCGCCGGATGGCGCCAAAACCTCCCCGACCAAAACCGCCGCCGCCGAATCCATGACCGCCGAAACCTCCCCCACCGAATCCGTGACCCCCACCTCCGCCGAATCCATGACCGCCAAAACCGCCTCCCCCAAATCCATGACCCCCACCCCTGCCGCCGCCCCCGTGACCCCCACCTCCGCCTCCATGTGCTAGAATTAGCTCCGGAAACACCACCAACAAACCGGCTGCCAGAAGGCAGCTCACCAAATAGTATAACTTCATAAAACAACCTACCTTCTATCTGTATTATACATGTTGCGGCAGGTAGTTATTCCCGCAGGTCATTCCAGGGTGGAAGAGTAACCGCTAACTAAGGGAACCGGCGATGTTACCCGATCGGCACATGCGGCGTCGTTACGCCCGTGTCGACAATCCTTGTTGCGCGCATTTATAAAAAGTTACGCCCACGTGAAATCCTGCCGGCCGGTTCTTTAAATCATACGCTCCACTACGCAATTCACGATCGGAAGTATGCGCCGGTGGCGCATTACTGGGCGATTGGGGACGGGCCAGAAGTGATCGGTATACCTTATACCAAATAAATCCCGTAATGAACCATACGACTACGTTGGCGATCCAGCTCAGCGGTGTCATGTCTTCCGAGCACCAACCTTCGCTTTCGGCCTAATCAGCCAAAGAATTTTGCCGCCTTGCACAGCCGTATTTTGCCCTACGCCAGGTGCAACGGGAACGTACACCAAGAGCGCCGGGTTTGGTGCATCCACATAAGTAATTATTCCGGCAAGTTTATCACTATCCTCACGCGAGAAACCCACTAAATCTCCAACGACCGGAACAACATTGGTAACCGGTTCGAGATATTGATCCCAGGTGAACGTCTGCCCGTCAATGGGCATTGAGAAACCCATGGAACGCCATTTCTCGATTAAAAAGCTTTCTATACTCACCAGGCTAGCGTTGTACGTGAGCTGCGTCACTTGGATTATTTGAGCCCCTCGAATTTCCGAAACTTTAGGAGTTCTTGAATCCGGAAATATCACCGCCGAACCGGTTGCCAGAGTGCAGCTCACAAAATAATGCCAATTCATAAAACGACCTACGTTCCATTTGTATTATACATGGTACAACGGGTAGTTATTCCAGGAGGGCATTCTTCCTCGTTATTGGGAATGGGAGCCAACAGACCGCGCTCAGTTTCAGCGTCGTTACCGATGGATGTGGCGCGGGCGACGGTAGATTGCCTGGTCTAAAGCTTCGCTTGCGTGCGCGGGTGTCGGCCCCTCCTCCGTTGCGTTCCCGGTTCGCTACCTCCCAGGGCAGATTGGCTTGTCAGCCCGCAGTGATAGCTGTCGTAAGGTGTCGCTCGCTGACCCTTCGATGGATCACCTAGAAGAACAAACGGGAATAATTCACGGCTGCTTTTGGTTTAACAACATGAGCACGTATGAAGAGCCATGTTCTTCCGCTTCACTTCCATCGACCCACCGGCGACAGCCGAAGTCTCAACCAGGAACGACATCGCAAGAGAGATTTATGAAAGTACCAACACTAATATCGCTAGCAGCCGCCGTTTTGTTAACATCACGGGGGTTTGCTGCTCCTTATGATGGTCTTGCCGCAAACGGATATCGCTGGGTAACCACCAATGGCCCGTACGCTTGTCCTTCTAAAGACGATCTGCGGCGAATCATTCAACACCATACCGATGAGACGGAGCTGCAAATGATTGAGCAACCGCGCGCTTACTACCTTATTGAAGGAGCCATTGTGCAAGTAGTCCTGGAAGATGCAGCCTCGGGCATGTCGCAGATCCATTCCGCTGGAATTGGACCCGATGTTTGGACCCTCACTAAATTTCTCAGCAGGCTTCCCGTTAGGAACACCGACGGAGAAATCGAAGTCGCGCTCCGGAGCCTCACCCCGCACAGATGACATTCCCAGCGGAGAAAGGGTCTAGTTCGGTTGCCGTGTTGGTCAAGCTAATGCGATAACGCCCCTCCCCAATCACCATCACTCCAGTGAAGCTGCCAAACTTTCGTACTGCTCTCCTTATCGCGGACGATTGCGGACTTCGCAAATCCATTGTGCAACAC
>JBEEIB010000328.1:0-2642 GCA_041167675.1 Verrucomicrobiota bacterium | reverse complement strand
TTGGGCGGTGGAAAACGATTGTTTGCCGATGGCACGATCCCGGCGGCATTCAAGGTGACGGAAAGCACAGTCACCTCGAAAGGCGTCATTATCGTGAATTACGAGCGTGCAGGCGCAGTCCCAACCGGAAGTCTATAAACATTCGCGCCGTGTTGGGCGCACGTTCGCCGCAAGTTTTACGATTTGCAACAGGCGCACGCTTCGCCGGTGGCGAGTGAGGCGCTGCAACGAGTCGCAGCCCCGTATGCGATCGAGAAGGAGGTCCGGGCTAACATCAAAATGACCTCTGTGCGCTTAACCAACTCTACTGCCAGAGACCGCTTCCGCGCCCTGCGTTTCAATTCACGCCGCTCAGGCGGTGCCAACACAATTCTACCTAAACTCATGCCTGCCAGTGTACAACACGATCCCTCAACCAGTCACTGACTTATTGCACTAGTTGTGCTGCCGAAACCGATTCGGCAAGAAAAAGGACACTCAAAAATAAAAGCAATTTCGTTTTCATACCACGTTAATGGTCACCATCTCCTCCGCGTGAGCCGAAACAGAGATGGCGAAGGTAGTGAAAGCGGTTAGTATTAGTTTTTTTCATTTGGTTTTCTTTCGTTTTGCCCATCGTGCCTGTGCCGCCTTTGCTGCTCGCTCTTTCGCCTGAGGCGTTCCGGCAACTGCCTTCCCACCTTTGGATCCGATGCGCCTGAGATATTCCTTAATCGACTCGTTCACAGTTGTTCAGTTCCTTTACCACCGGATCGGTCCAATCAACCCCCAACACTTGAGAAGGAGTGAAATGAACACTCCCACACTGAACAGGGTGAGGAGGACGGAGACGCTGGCATGGGTGTAGCCCGGCCAACAGATTTCGCTATAGCTTTTCATACTATTCTTGTTTCTTCGATACTATCGTGCTTAGCGGCTAAGAAAGCGAACCGACGAAAAGAAATGACTAAACTTACGACTCAATCCGATCAGCGGTAGATCAGCCATAGGAGCTGATCCCCAGGTGGTGGGTTATCAATACCATTAATGGGACGACTGTCCGACCACCCGTCGATCATTTGCCAGAGCCACTTTGGAAACTTTCTACTTATATTTTAGGTGGCTACTTACGTAAGATGGCGTCCTAGTCGCCTATCAGAAAAAGCCAATCCGTCATTGCCTCAGGCTGGAAGTAGCCTTTCCATCTAGCGCTAGGCCGGTTTCCCTGATCGGCGGCACACGGCGATACCGACTTCGTCGAGGTCGGGGATTGCCTTGTTCGGGCTCTAATGCGTTATCGCGTCACACGATGGCCTTGGCGGTCTCGCCGTTGCGGACAGTGAACTTTGCGCGAGCGATTCCGCCAGTCGTCTCGACAATACCGTCGCTCGGAACGCCCCACGTGATTTGACAACTTGATCTCCTCTCGGCTTCGTCGCTGCCGACCAGAAACTTCTTGGTTTCCAGTCATCCCGACAGTCCAGCAAAAATGTTCGGCGATGAATAGGTCTGGATGGTGTGACGCTTACACGCATACGTCTAGCTAACCCGCCTAGCCATCGCAGAGGAGCGAATCCGCTCCGTGTCTTCGAGCAGCCCTTTCTGGCCGACGAGTTCCTCGAGCATCTGGTTGTAAGGTAAATCGACCTGGTCATCGCCTACGTGCAGCTTTCGCCAAACCGGAAGTGAATAGTAGCGGCCTCTCAGGCGTCTAACAGTGCGTCTAACCTTTTATTAACAAGCTTCAAATCAAGGCTCGTGGAACGAGCTGAAGGGCAAGCTTAAACAGCAGACGGAAATCTCACCGATGGTGATTTGGTGTTTTCGGAAGGTAAAGAAGGTGAACTGCTTGGACGGCTTCAAAAGAAGCTCGGAAAGAGTAAGGACGAAGGTCCGGCAGATGATCGAGAAATTGTGACCGCTAACGAAGGTTCGAGAAGAGGTTCGGCAAAACCACACCATTATGAAAACCAAATCCGCCATCGACCAGGTCGAAGAACTTGCGCCAAGAACGCTTAAAGAAATTGTGCACGGCGAGGCAAAAACTTTGCGCCCCGAGGCTTCGGTGCAGGAAGCTTGCGATGAGCTGCGATCTGAGGGGATGACTTCATCTCCGGTGACCGATAAGAACGGCCAGTTACTCGGAACGGTGTCGGAGAGTGAGCTTAACCGCAAAGTCGGCGGTTTCGGCCACGATCCAAAGACCGAACTCGCGCAAACGGAACTCAATCAGGAAACGGTCTATTGCTTTGAAGACCAAACCATCGCTGAAGCTGAAAAGTTGATGCGTGAAAGAAATCTTCACCAACTGCCCGTGGTGACTTGTGAAAAGCGAATGGTTGGCATTGTCACGCTCGAAGATATCGCCCAAGCACAAAAGAGCGACAAGCAGCGAGTGATGCTCTCGGTGGGATTTAAAGTTTTACCATAACGACAGGGTTGGGTACTCCTCGTCATCAAGGAGCCGATTCCCTTACCAAGTGCGTCCGCTTACAACAGAAGCTCGTCGTGCGGCTCTTGAAGAAGCCTCTTCGCGTTTTCAGGAGGAATAAAAGTAAATCTCGGTGTTTCCGACCCGATTGAAATCTGTGGCAGGTCCTAGCTCACGCAGACGTTCTTCATCCACCTCGAAGATGCTGGAATGGCTGATTCTGCGGTGAGGT
>JBEEIB010000327.1:0-4714 GCA_041167675.1 Verrucomicrobiota bacterium | reverse complement strand
ATCTTCGACCGATCACCAATGACGAACTTGCGCAAGCCGGATTAAAACAGTCCGATTTTCAGGATTCCATCATTCAGCGCTCGCTCGAGATCAGCAAAAAATATGCTCAGAGCGATCAATTGTTCGGTGTCCCGCTAGATATCCATACGATCGTCCTTTACTATAACAAAACGGCCCTGAAAAAGGCAGGTCTTTTGGGATCGGACAGCAAGCCAACCGGCACGGACAGTCTCGAGGCCTTCGCGAAAATGCTCGGTGAGGCTAAGTCCAAAACCCATCTGCTTCCAATCGCCGAATCTACTAACTCGGCAGACCCGGCTTCTTGCTGGCGTGTCTGGTATACTTTATTCCGCCAGCAAAATGGCGATTTCATTAAGGATAATCAATTGAGTTTTGCTGATGTGGAAAATCAAGGCGCAAAGGCGCTTGAAGCGATGGCCAACTGGACCAAGGAAGGGTACATCCCGAAGAACACCACTTACCCATCGGCCGTTGCCTTGTTCACGGCTGGCCGATCGGTGTTCATGATCAACGGGAATTGGGAAGTGCCAACTTTGGTTGATCTGGAAAAAAGCAAAAAGCTCACCTTCGAGTACGGTATTCAGGCTTTTCCGAAGCTAGCCGGCAATAGCGACACCTGGGCCGATTCACATCAATTAGCGATACCGAACAACCAGAAAAGTCCGGCTTCGCCTGAGAAAGTGGCGGCGGCGCTGAAGTTCATCGCCTATGTCGTGAAACAGCAGACCTGGGCCGGCGGCGGCCATATTCCAGCATATCTCCCCCTTCAACAAAGCGACTCTTATAAGCAGATGGTGCCGAACAATGAATACAGTGCGGACGCCGCCAAGCAGGTTACTCTCGAACCGCCCCTCCCCATTTTCGGAGTCGCCAGCCCCAGTTTCTCCGCGATCAGTAATTTCTTACTTCCAGCTTGGAACAACCAGATACCTCCTGACCAGGCCATAAAGCAGTTTGATGCCGAGCTAGAGAAGTACGCAAAACAACAGCAATAATTGCTCCCAATCCTGATAGCGTCAGTGATCTCGGCCGGCGCTATTCGCAGTCGACTTTCATGCGGGTACCAAGTAGCGCGGCTCATAAGCCGGCCAGTCACAAGCAGGCGATCGCTTTGCTTTTCGTTCTGCCGTTTCTGATTTTCTATGTTCTCTTTCTGATCTATCCAGGTATCCAAGCGTGTTACCTCAGCTTGACTAACTCAGAAATTACCGGTCAAGGTCGCTTCATCGGATTAGGTAATTTTGCCGAACTGATGCACGACGCCGATTTTTGGGGCTCAGTGCTGCACACTGGTTATTTCGTGCTGCTCACTGTTGTCCCGAACACCCTAATCGGATTTTTTTTGGCGCTACTTGTGGTCCGATTGAAACGTCTTCGACTCGTCGTGTTGGCGGCTTTTTTCCTGCCATACGTCTTGCCCGTAAGCGTCGTGACCACTGCCGCTATCTGGATTCTCGACGCTAATTTCGGTATCTTAAATTTCCTGACCGGGACCAACATCTCGTGGTTCCAAGATCCACTCTGGGCTATGCCCTCGGTCGCTGCGGTTACCATTTGGTGGACCGTGGGGTTTAACGTGCTCCTCTTCATCGCCGGTCTGCAGAGCATTCCACAAGAGTATTACGAGGCGGCTGCGTTGGATGGAGCAAGTGGCTTCCGCCGGTTTGCTCACATCACTTGTCCGCTAATCTGGCCGGTGACGACTCTCGTATTGGTTCTCCAGCTCATCCTACAGTTTAAGATTTTCGATCAGGTCTATCTCTTGACGCTCGGAGGACCATATAATTCAACGCTGGTAGTCCTCCTCTACATGTACCGGCAGGCTTTCCAGCAAAATCGGGGCGGCTATGGTGCAGCCATCGCCTTGGTCCTGGTCGTGATTATCACAGTAGCTGCTGTTGTCCAGTTTCGGGTGTTGCGCGCTAGCCGGGCCGCCGCCACATGAGAAATCAACGTGTCTCGGTCCTTGGCTCCCTGTGCACGTTACTCACCGTAGTGATGGCGCTCGCTTGGATCTTCCCAATCTACTGGATCATCGTCACATCTTTAAAAACCGAAGACCAGACCATTCAGCTTCCGCCATCATTGATCCCTTGGCCGCCGAACTTTGATGCCTTCGTTTACATTTTCCAAAACAGTCCCTTCGTTCGGTGGTACGCGAATACGATCTTCGTTTCGGTCGTCGTTACCTTCTTCTCAATCCTGTTCGCCCTGATGTGTGCTTACGCACTTTCGCGGCTCGAATTCCCCGGCAAAAGACTTATTTATTGGTCACTCTTAGTCGGTTTTATGTTGCCGTTCCACGCGGTGGCTGTGCCGCTCTTCATGATGATGAATCAGTTCAATCTCGTGAACACCTTCGCCGGCCTTATTTTGCCGCAAATCGCCATCCCGCTTTCAGTCATCGTATTCAAACAATTCTTTGACGAAGTACCTCGCGATTTTCGAGATGCCGCTCTGATTGACGGCGCAGGGAATTGGCGAATTCTTTTTCGGATTTATCTCCCGCTCAACTGGAGCATCACTTGGGCGATGGCCATCGTGACGTTTATCGCTACCTGGAACAATTTCTTCTGGCCGCTCATTGTCACCAATTCGACTCCGATGTTAACGATTCCGGTGGGCATGACCCAAGTCCAATCGACCTATGGAGTCGCTTTTGCCAGGCTCTGTGCGACGGCGGTACTCGCCTCGATTCCGACTGCCGCTGCCTACATTCTCTTTCAGAAGCGAGTCACGCAAGGAGTCATGGCAGCAGCTGGGCTGAAGTGACGGTTCGCAGAAATAGGCGGTCGTCTAGTTCACAGCGGCTGCGCTACCTCTTATTGGACTTTAATCCCATAGACGACCAGGTAAGGGATACTCTAGAATTCGCTCTAAATGCCTGATACTCCATCTCGCGGGCGATCCAATCGTAGGGCGCCTATTTTGACCAGACTGATTCCGGCAGCGTGGATCAAGGACAATCGGTGGCACCGGCGCGGCTCATCGCGGAATCTTAGTTTGGGTTGCCGGCTCTTTTTTACCCTTGTTTTCACGGTGCTCGTCGCGGGTTGTGCCGCTTACGGTCCTTACCATGCAAATACATCGAGTGAACCATTCAACTCAGTACGAGGACCCAAGGACGGGCGCTACAAATTGGCATTGATCGAATTCGGGGATCAAGGCTCAATGTTAGATACATCGCAACTCGGTGCTGCTCTCCAGGTCATCGGTAAAGCGGAGCGTCCGTTGCTCTTCGTTTACATCCACGGCTGGCAAAACAACGCGATTTCCGGGGACGTCTGCCGGTTCGAGCACTTCATCGATACGATGTCGCGTTTTCCGGAGATGACCGCACGAAAGATTAACGTGATCGGCGTGTATATTGCATGGCGCGGCCGAGACCTGACTGTGCCGGGACTGAGTTTATTAACGTTCTGGAGCCGCAAGTCGGCCGGTCAAGTAGTTGCGTCACAAAACGGCTGCCTTGCCGCCATCAGTGAGCTCGCATTAGCTGCTCGAGCGCCAGATAAGAAATATCACCATTGTGTGCTCCTCGGCCATTCATTTGGCGGGTTGGTACTGGGGAATACCATTTCTCATTCCATTCTCGATGCCGGCAGCAACGGTGTACGCAATTCCAGCCCATGGGACATGGCGGTGGCGTTCAATTCAGCAGATAGCTCGATTGGCTCCCGGCAATTGATGTCGGAGCTTGCTTATCTTTATAAATATGACGAAAAACGGCATGCGTATGTCGCTCGAACCTCTCTGGAAAGCGGTGTGGTCATCGAAGAAAACCGCCCGTTTTTGATCATCCTGCAATCAGAGAACGATCAGGCGACGGGCCAATTCTTTCCCATTGGGACGGGAGTCTATAACACGATCAATCTTCGCTACCATTGGGATTAGGTATCGGTGCCTGGTAGGCACGGAAGCAAAGTATCTGAACAGAAATTCTACACTCAAACGCCCGGCAACAATCCGTATCTAGTCAATTATCATGTCGTGCCTCTTGGGGAAGCCACTGCGCCACCCGATCTAAGAGCGCAGGAGAACAGGGCATTCGAAGCCAATATCAGGCAAAACGTGCAAGACCAGATCTTTTACACCAGTGAACGTAACGATGGCCACGAAAACCGCTTCTGCCGCAATGGCAGCTATAATCCCGATGATGTCAGACCATCTACCGGAAAAGAACTTTGGCGGCGATGGCAATTCGTTTATTCGGGTAATGCCCGTATACCATGCTGGATTGTCAGGGTGCCAAAGGATATTATTTGGGGTCACGGAGGACTGTGGAGCGACAACTCCGTTGCCATGTTGGGCGCTCTTTTCCGCATGCATTTCCCGCTGGAAGGCGGACGCATCGTGGTTCCTCCTCAGCGTCCTAGCGTTCCAACGACCCCGGACCTGCAACAGTTAAACCAAGAATAGCTGCGATGACAGACGCCGTCATCGTCGGACCAAAAACACTCCACGATCGTCCAGAGGACGACTGATCGTATGACCCGCTGTCGCGTATGGACCGCCTATACTCAGTCCCCAGTTGGCAGCTTGCGATAACGCTGTTTGTCATTTTGCTGGGCGGAATGTTCGGTGGTTTCTTGCTTGGCAAAGACGCAGCCCGGCGCGGAGAGCAAGAATCCGGGGCGGCGGATTCCGCAGTAAAGGGGGCAGTGGCTGGCTTAGCGGCATTGCTGCTGGCGTT
>JBEEIB010000326.1:0-6591 GCA_041167675.1 Verrucomicrobiota bacterium | reverse complement strand
CGGGTAGGGATGCCTCCCTTCTCCGTGCAGATAGAAGTCATTCACGGCCATCGTCTTTTGGAAGATCGTCGGGTTTTTCCGAAACGGATCAATTGCCATCAGCGCGGTATTGTTGTGGACCATGTAGTTGCGACCGACCAATCCGGAACGGTTGGCCAAACCGTTCGGATGAGCCCTGTTGGCCGAACGAAGCAAGACCGCCGCGGAATTGGCCGCGCCACATGACAAGACAAAGGTCTCGGCTCGCACCTCTACGGTTTGTCCATTCCTCTCAATTTCGGCAGAGACGACGGTTTGACCAGACGGATCGGTAGACAGCCGGCGCACAAGACTGCGAGTCCACAGCGTAATCGAACCGGATTCTAGCGCGGGTCGAACACAATTTGTTTCGGCGTCCGCTTTGGCCGAGACCTGGCAAGGGAACCCGTCGCAAGTCCGGCAACGAATACACCTTCCTCCATCGCGCCAATCAACTCCCATGGGCATATAAAATGGATGTAATCCCTGCCTGGCTAGACGAGCCCGCAAATCCTCAATGTACGGCTCATGAGCCAACGGAGGGAAAGGAAACGGCTTGGTTCGCGGTGGATCGGTCGGATCGCTTCCGATCTCTCCATGGACCCAAAACATTTCTTCCGCGCGATCATAGTAGGGCGACAAGTCCCGATACCTGATCGGCCAAGCCGGAGAGGTACCTTCCTCGTGTTCAAGCGATTCGAAGTCCTGTTCGCGGAAACGCGGAAGCGCAGCGCCGTAGACTTTAGTGTTGCCGCCGACGAAGTAGTGCACACCGGGGCTAAATGGCTTCCCCGCATCATCATGCCAAAGTTCAGTCGTTTTGTATCGCTTGCGGTCGAATACCGCCTCCGGACTCCAGTTCTCCGGCTCTTTCGGGAGAAAATCACCACGTTCCAGCAAGAGGATTTTTCGGCCGCTATCACGCAACGCATGCACCAATGTACCGCCGCCCATTCCAGTGCCGATGATAACGAGATCGAAATTGTCCATTCGCGAAGAAGTTACAGGTTACGACTTATGAGTTCGGGTTGTAGGGGGCAGAATCGCACTTGGCAGGATTTGCTATTTTACTGTCGCCTATTGGCTTGTCCGTTCTCGGCCATGCGCCTGGAGACTCATGAGTCCCAAGCGTCCCATTCGGGACCCAATCCCTCCGCAGTAGGTCATCCTTTAACCGAGCCGGCTAACAATCCGCGAATAAAATAACGTCCTAAAAAGATGTATACTAGCGCGGTCGGAAGCGCTGCCACGAGGGCTCCAGCCATGACGACATTCCAATCGATGGAATAGGATCCGGACAGATTATTTAGCGCGACGGTTATTGGCTGGGCCTGCGGATTCGGCAAAATCGTCACCCCAAACAGGAAGTCGTTCCAGATGTTGGTGAATTGGAAAATGCCGACAACGACGAAAGCCGGTTTGGCCAGCGGTAACATTACCCGAGTAAAAATCCGAACCAGTCCGGCACCGTCAATGCGCGCGGCTTCCAGCAATTCGTCCGGCAAATTCGCAAAGTAATTCCGGAAAATGAGGCTGGTGATCGGAAGTCCGTAAATCACGTGCACAGTGACTAGCCCCCAAATTGTTCCGTATAGGTGAATGCTCTGCAACCACTGAATGAGTGGAATCAGGATACTCTGGTACGGGATGAACATCCCAAAAACCAGAAACGCGAAAAGGACGTTTGCACCCGGGAACTTCCATTTGGCAAACAGATAACCATTGATACTCCCGATGATGGAAGAAATCACGGTTGCCGGTATCGCTAACATCAAGCTATTGCCCAAATTGGGCAGGAGGCGCTGCCATGCTTCCATGAAACCGCCACCAGTAAGCCGGGTTGGCAGGTTCCACATGGTCGAGAGACTCACATGGGTCGAATCCTTCAGCCCAGTCACCACCATGACATAGAGCGGCATCAGGAAAAAGAGCATGCAGAGGAACAGAAAAATCAGGCTGAGGTAATCGAGGGTGGTCTTGGGCAGCGATTCTCGATTCGGCAATAAGAATGACAATGCTTTCATGGAGGCTCCTCGCTCAGCGACGTCGCAAATTGGACCAGAGATACGGAACGATAACCAGGCTCACCAGGATCAGCATCACGACCGAAGCGGCGGCGCCCAGGTTGTAGCGCGTCGCTTTAAACGTCATGTCAAAAACAAAGATGCCGGGCACATCAGTGGCAAATCCGGGACCGCTGCCGGTCATCGCAAAAATTAGATCGAAAATCTTGAGCGAAACATGTCCCAGAATGATAGCCGTGCTCACTGTGACCGGTTGCAGCAGCGGAAGGATAACTTTTCGATAAATCTGGATCTCGGTGGCTCCATCAATCCGCGCAGCCTCTCGGAGATCGGCGGGTATCGTGGAAAGTCCGGCCAGATACATCGCCATAGCGAAGCCGCTGAGCTGCCACGCTGCTGCGACCACCACCGGGATCATTGCTAAGGGAATACCCAGTTGAACGCTCATGCCTTTTACTGCCGGGAAGATGTGCCCCAGCCAATCGTTGATCGAGAAGAGCACCGCCGGATCAGTCGTCCATCCGGGCTTCAAGGGCGGCCCACCAAGCGAGGTAATGAGATGATTAATACCGAGTCCATCAAACAGAAGATTAATTCCGGTTTCCGGATTGAAGATCCAGCGCCAGGCGATTCCGGTAACGATGAAAGAAAGCGCATAGGGAAACAGAAAAATGTTCCGCAGAATCGTGTGACCGATCAGCTTCCGGTCGATGAGCAGCGCCAGCACCAATCCAAGACTCATTGACAGAGTGAGAAATAGAACTGTGAAGACCACCACGTTCCGCAGGTTCGCGTGCCAACGCGGCATCGCAAACATTTGCAAATAGGTAAAACCGAACGGATCCCGCAGATCCAGGTTCATGCGCAGCGTTCCCCATTTCGACAAAGAAACCCAAACCGTGATTCCGATGAAAACGTAAACAAAGATGATAATCGCGATCATCGTTGGTGTGAGGATGATCGGAGAAAGCCAAGCTTGGTTGAATCCGCGTCGGCGAGTCTTTTTCGTCCGTACTCCCGCCGCAATCACGCGTCCACCGGATAGAGTTTTTTCTATTGGGGTGCCGGTAGTCTTCATCTTCATCAAATCCGGTAGGGACGAGCTCTGCTCGTCTGTCGCGCGGGCCAGCCGAGCTGCATGGGCAGCGCTGACGCGTTGATGGTCAGCGCCGCCAGAGTATAAATTTCTTACTTCTTGATACCTGAGTCTTTTGCTGCTTGAACCAGCGCCGAGGTAAATTGATCAACGTTTTGGTCGGTGACAAATGACGTAATTGCGTCGTTCAGCGATTGTTGGAACGCAGCCGGAGCCGCTTCCCCATGAACGCAGCTTGGCAACAATGCGTCCTTGGCAAACGAGGCCATTGACCATTGATGGTACGGACCGAACTTGCTCTTATCAACATCGGTGCGATCCGGAATCGATCCTTTGAGAGGATTGAAAGCCTCTTGGGACTGCTTGCTCCCGATCGACTTCAACCACGCGACCGTTTCCTCTTTGTGCGGTGCACCCTTAGCCAGCGTAAAACCATCCGCCACGATAATAAATGAGCCGTCTGTTCCCGGATGCGAGACCCAGCCAAAGTCTTCGTTCGGTTTGAATCCGGCCTTTACGAATTCGCCGACCGTCCAGTCGCCCATTGACGTAAACGCGCATTTTCCTTCCTCTACGGCTTTGACCGCCTGATCCCAAGTGAGTGCCGAGTGATCACTGTTTTGGAACTTCAGCAGCTTGCCGTAGATTGTGGCCGCTTCCTTCACCTTAGGATCGTCGAAACTCATTTTCCCACTGAAGAGGTCTTTCCAACCTTGCGGGCCGACTACACCGAGTAAGGTGTTCTCGAACAGCTGTGCAGTCGCGAAAATATCCTTATCGCCAACCGCCAACGGAGTGACTCCCGCCGCTTTCAGCTTGTCCGCCGCCGCAAAAAACTCGTCGAAAGTCATTTTATCACCGACTTTGACGCCGTTTTTTTCCAGCAGTTTCTTGTTATACCACAGCACATTGCCGCGGTGCACACCACAGAGCACCGAATACGCTTTGCCATCCTTGCTCAGGATCTCGATTAGCCCTTTGGGAACCACTTTGTCCCAGCCTTCGCTGGTGTAGATATCCGTGACCGGTTCGCAGTATCCAGCGGCCACATATTGGTCGAGCAATTCAAACCCAGGGTGAGTCTGCCAGGTATCGGGCGGATTGCCACCGGCTAACCTGGCTTGCAACACAGGTCGTGCGGCAGAACCGCCGCCACCGGCCACGGCCGCATTAACGATTTCGACACCCGGATTTTTCGCCTTGTAATCCTTGAAGAGAGCGTCGAGAGCTGCCGCTTCTCCGCCGGAGGTCCACCAGGAGAATACCTCGAGTTTCTTATCAGCAGCGTTGCCCGCTGCGGGCATCAGGGCTAGCGCGGCAAGCGCTAAACCGACTAATTGGGGGGGTAACTTCTTCATTCGCGTGTAGTTATGATGTGGTTATAGAAAAAATGCATGAAGATTTTGCGTCTTCTCGCCCGATTAATTCAAATTAATTGAAGAAATAGTGTTTCCTAGGTTTTTGAGCTAATTGGCAAGCAAAGAATCGATCGCCGAGAGGAAAAAGTATTCTCCCCACATTACGCTTTCATCGACTCCCAGCTGCTTGCGCTCATGATAGATCCCATGTTTGAGGATGCCCTCCCAGCCCGGGGTTTGATCCGCCAAAAACTCGGGACCAAGCAGCGTGTCGAGAATGCGAAGCGCTCTTGCCCGGTAGGCCTTTGCTATCTCCGCCTCCGTGACGACTGCACTCAGGGCAAACAGTCCACGTGCCGCGATCGCGGCGGCCGAGCTCTCGTAAATTTGCTGTGGCGCGGGTTGCTCCCAGTCGTTCGGAGGAATGCCATGCGGAGGCGTACGATCAATGAAAAAATCGGCGCATTGCAGCGCCGTTCTTAGGAATCGATCGTCGCCGGTGAATTCGTAGGCAGTAGTAAAGCCGTAAAGCGCCCATGCTTGCCCTCGAGCCCAACTCGAATCGTTCCGCCAGCCTTGGTGGGTCAATTGACGCACAAATTCGCCCGTATTCAGATCAAAGATTCCTTCGTGCGCAGTACTGCCGTCACCGCGCACCAAATAACGTCGGGTGGTCAAACAGTGCTCAATCCCAACTCTCCACAATGCATCGTCCTGAGTTTCTTTGGCTGCGTAGAAGATCAGTCCGACGTTCATCATGATATCGATGAACAAACTTTCCGGCGCCACAAACGAGCGGAGATAGCGCCCGCTCTCCCGGAAACGCGAGGCGAGCGTGCGTCCGGCATCAATCACAACCTGCTGCTTCGCCGAGTCGCCGGTCACTTCGCACCAGACCTTCCAGGTGGGAAGGAAAAGGAAACCGAGATCATGAACACTCCGATCCGTCTTCCGATGCTCGATTAAAATTGAGTAGTGCTCCGCTTGCTCCCGATACCAAGGATCCTTCCGCCGGCGCGCGAGAATCCAAAGCATTCCGCCCAGGAAGCCCTCGCACCAATTGGTCCAGGCTTCGCGATCGTGATGCCATTTCCCTTCCTTAGTAAACAAGGGAAAATAATCCGGATAACGCGTAACCAACTGGCGGATCTGCCCTCCGGCAAAATCCAGAGCGGTGTCCGCGCGACGCCGTAGATCGGGCAGTGCCGCTTCATCCAATGGTTCAATTCTGGAAGGATGGTTGCTCATTTTTTTTCTGCTGATGTGCTCGTACTCGGTTTAACCCACCAATCGGTGCGGGGACCGAAATGCACCTGAATCGTCTTAAGATCGGTGAACTCCTCAATCGCCGATCGGCCTAGTTCTCTGCCCAAGCCGCTTTCTTTGTATCCGCCAAACGGCAGCTCAGCTGGTCCTTCCATGAAGGTATTGATCCAGATCGTTCCCGCGCGCACTCCCCTACCCACGGAAAAAGCTCGATCTAAATCTCGAGTCCAAACCGCGGCCGACAGCCCGTACGCTGTGCTATTGGCAATCGCGATTGCTTCATCGGCGCGATCGAAAGGTAGAATCGAGAGGACCGGCCCAAATATCTCTTCTCGCGCGATCGCCATTTCTGGTCGGACATCAGAAAAAATCGTCGGCTCGACAAATCGCCCTGAGACGCCCTTCAACTGTTGGCCTCCAATTCGCAGATTCGCACCGGATCTCTGGCCGTCGGTAACGTAATGCAATATTTTGTCGAGTTGCTCTTCGTTCACGATCGCTCCGACCTGCGTGCTCTCATCCAACGGGTCGCCCACTCGCACCTCGCGAATCAAACTGATCAGACGTTCAACGAAATTGTCGTGGATCGAGCGCTCCACCAACAAGCGGCTTCCGCTGTTGCAGCACTCTCCCATGTTGAAACAGATCCCAAAGACCGCGGCATCGAGAGCCGCCTCCAAATCGGCATCGGCAAAAATGATTTGGGGATTCTTGCCACCGAGTTCGAGGCCGACTTTCTTCAGATTGGAACGAGAGGCGGCGACGACGCTTTTGCCGACCTCGGTTGACCCGGTAAATGACAGCATGTCGATATCCGGATGCGAGCTGA
>JBEEIB010000325.1:0-15630 GCA_041167675.1 Verrucomicrobiota bacterium | reverse complement strand
AGAACGCTCACGGTTTATTACCGGGCTCACAGATCCTGCATTCGCTGGATCGGTTTCGTCCCACCATCACGCGCCCCATCTGCTATTTACTATTGTTTACCAGCCGCCATTCTGCCATCATGCTGGTCGAAGTACCCCCGCGCAGAACAGTTATGCCGAATCCAGGCCAGCCCACCATTAGTCCCGGCGCCACTGGTGAAGTGGTTCGGCGTTTACAGCGAGCTCTGCGTCGCACTCCGGACCTCGGGCTCACCGTCAATGGGACATTCGATTCTCCAACCGAGACGGCGGTGAAACAGTTTCAGGAGTCGGCTGGCCTGGTAGTCGACGGTGTTGTTGGCCCACTGACTTGGAACGCATTGCCGGACGGGGGTCCAATGCCGACCCTGCAAGAGGGTTCCTCCGGCGATGTAGTTCGCAGTCTGCAGACGGTGCTTACGAACGGTGCCTCTGGCCAGTGGAACACGACGCCGCAAGGGATCGATGGCGATTTTGGACCGCATACAAGGGCATCGGTAGAGGCATTTCAGTCGTGGGGCGGTGTCACCGGCGATGGAATTGTCGGGGATCAGACCTGGTCGGTCTCATTGCACGCGGCAAGTTCGACTCTGGAAAGCGCAGTTGGCCTGAACTTCATCATTGGCTGACGCGGACCAGAGAAAATCTCACGCCAAGACGCAAAGGACAGAGGTGATCGGTAGGCGGCTGGCCTTCCGACTACACCAAGTTTGTCTGAGAAATCCCGCGGGGTTACGTCAATGAACAACGTCGTGCCAATGGTAAAAGTAATCAAAATAGCCGAAACGGCCATGGTACTCGTAAGGACGCGACACCATTATCAAGTAAGGCGAGTAATAGGTCCTCGGTTCACGGGTATACAGCGTGGGACCGATATACACTGGCGGGCAAAGAGCGACTGGCGAGAAAAACGCAAATCCAATATGCACTGGATCAGCCCGAACGGATTCAGCCACGCCAAAGCTCAGACCAAATACCCCAAGCGCGATTAAAAAAAGCTTTTTCATACCGAAGCTCCTTTGGTCTCACATTCGAAGGCTGGCAACAAGCAATTCTGAGATTTCTGTCCGTTCACTCTTTGCGTGAAGGAAACAAAATCGGCCGAGCGAAAACCCGAACGTGTCGCGTTCACCAATCACCTTTCTCACCTTTTACCTTCGACCTTTGCGTCTTAGCGGCTTGGCGTGAGATTCCCCTCCCTCAGCTAATGACCTGTTCAGTTTCCGGATCGAAGAGAGCCACTTTATCCAGGTTGAGCTGGACGGTCACTTGTTCGTTCGTGTGGAAGAGATGTTCGCCATGGATTCGGGCGATCACGTAACCGGTGCCTGATTTCAGGTACACCAGCGATTCCGAACCCATTGGTTCAGCAATTTCAACTGTCATATTAACTGGTGTGCTGGAGCCCTCCTTGGGTTCATTCGTGATATTCTCCGGACGAATGCCGAACACGATTTCTTTATCGATATATTTGCTCGCGATGGTCTGGAGAGAACCTTTCAGCGGAAATGTCAGGGTATCTTTTTCCCCGTTCTCAGCGAAATGAAGGCCACCGTTGCGCTGTTGGACCTTGCCTTTGAGCAGGTTCATCGGCGGACTACCGATGAAGCCGGCGACAAACATATTTTCCGGGCGAAGATAAAGTGTCAGCGGATCGGCCACCTGCATGATGATGCCGTCCCGCATGACGCAGATGCGATCGCCCATGGTCATCGCCTCGACTTGGTCGTGAGTCACGTAGATCATCGTCGTACCCAGCTCATTGTGCAGACGGGAGATCTCCGAGCGCATCTGAACCCGCATTTTGGCGTCCAGGTTGGATAGCGGCTCGTCGAAAAGAAACACCTTGGGATTTCGGACGATGGCGCGGCCCAGAGCGACCCGCTGCCGTTGACCGCCGGAAAGAGCTTGCGGTTTGCGGTCCATCATATGGTCGAGTTGGAGAGCCTTGGCGGTGCGTCCGACCATGTCCGCGATGAACTCTTTTGTCTTCTTCATCACTTCAAGGCCGTAGGCCATGTTCTTAAAGATATTGAAATGGGGATAGAGCGCGTAGCTCTGGAACACCATCGCGATTCCCCGATCTTTAGGCTCGAGATGGTTTACCACCTTTCCTCCGATCGAAATCGTTCCACTCGTTACTCTTTCGAGCCCGGCGATCATCCGAAGTGTGGTCGACTTTCCGCAACCGGAAGGCCCGACGAGGACCATAAACTCGCCGTCCGGGATGTCTAAGTTGATATTCTTGACCGCAGTGAACGTTGGCTTACCCCGATCGTCTAGATAGGTCTTCACCAACTGTTTGATTTGAACGGGAGCATCGCTCATGACTTTATGTTTTGGGGGGTTATCGAGGCGGTAATCTCACGCCATGCGAAGCGCATGACAAATAGCAAATAGCAGATAGCAAATGAAGTGCTGATGGAACAGCCACAAAGCAGGGTTTCCTGAGTCCTTGTCGGCCAAGGTACACGAAGAAGGATTTAAAACAGAAGTTAGCGAAAAAAGCAAAGCTCAAGAAGGTAGGACGCCTCGCTCCGCGACCGTCGAAGGGAACGACGTGATCCGACCACAGCTAGGCCGAAAACCGTTACCGAAGTTCTGGGTGGCCACCTGACCTAGCAGGACAATGGCTAATCAATGATTCAGCGGTCGCGGAGCGACATGCCCTACCTCGCCGCCCGATCGCTAGCTAAGACCAATTTGGTTGCGCCTACGCCGCGCTGTGCTCTTTGGGGCAGCCTGATTTGCTATCTGCTATTTGCCATTTGTCATGCGCTTCGCCTGGCGTGACATTCTGCGTATGCAAGAAGCACTTGTCCTGGAGCGTAAAGGTGAGCTCGCTCTGAGAAAGATCGAGTTGCCCGAACAGCTTGGTCCGCATGATGTAAAAGTCGCTATTCAGACCGTCGGAATCTGCGCCAGCGACGTTCATTATTATGAGTACGGCAAAATCGGCCCGTTTGTGGTCAATGCGCCAATGGTACTGGGACACGAAGCTGCCGGCATGGTCGTGGAAATCGGAGAACAGGTAAAAAATCTGAAGAAAGGCGATCGCGTCTGCATGGAACCGGGTGTCCCGGATCCGAACAGCCGCGCCGCGCGCCTCGGTATTTACAATCTCGATCCGGCGGTACGTTTTTGGGCGACACCGCCCGTTCACGGCTGTTTAACCGGCACGGTGATTCATCCCGCCGCGTATACGTTCAAGCTGCCCGACAATGTTTCTTTTGCCGAGGGCGCAATGGTCGAACCGCTTGCGGTCGGCATGCATGCCGCGGTGAAAGCGAAAATTAAACCGGGCGATCTCGCGGTGGTGATGGGAGCCGGTCCGATTGGTATGGTGACAGCGCTAGCGGCGTTAGCGGCTGGTTGCAGCCAGGTAGTGATCACCGATGTGCAGGAACCTAAGCTGGAATTGGCGAAATCGCTGGGAGCCATCGTGCCGGTTAATGTCGCGAAACAAAAACTTCGTCAGGTCATTGACGAAATGACTGATGATTGGGGCGCAGATGTCGTGTTTGAGGCTTCCGGACATCCCTCAGCCGTTGGGAAGGTTCATGAGCCGTTGTGTCCGGGCGGACGCATCATTTTTATTGGTATGCCGGTCGAACCTGTGCCGATCGATCTGGTTGGTTTGCAAGCGAAGGAAGCCTCGATCGAGACCACCTTCCGTTACGCGCATGTTTATCCGCGCGCGTTGGCGCTGATGGGCTCGGGAAAGATCAACGTGAAGCCGCTGATCAGCCGGACGTTTGATTTCGAAGATAGCGTGAATGCATTCAATTTCGCGTTGAAGATGCCCGCGGACTGCGTCAAAGCGCAGATCCAGGTGGCGTGATGCGGCTTCGGCTCGCACAAAGAGCTCGCGGAAACGAATTTTTAACAAAGAGATCGCAGAGATCACAAAGGGGCAGAGAGGAACGGATCACAAGAAAATCACGCCCAGACGCGAAGACGCAAAGGACGGTCGGAGTAGATTTGCCGATAATGAGGACTTTAGCGCTGTCGGCTTGCGCGTGATGGGGAGTTTGGGACCGCCATTTCCTCCCGTTCCAAAAAATACGGCCCGAGAGAGTCGGGCCGTACCAAATTCTATCCCTCTTTGGGTGAGGTCTTTTAGCGACGGTTGCGATTAAACGTGCGATCCGGACGATTTTCGGTCTTTGGACGCGCTTCGTTGACGGTCAGATTGCGACCATCTACTTCATGGCCTTCCAGAGCAGTAATCGCCGCCTGGCCTTCGTGGCGATTTCCCATAGTGACAAATGCGAATCCGCGGGATTGGCCGCTCATGCGATCGGTCACCAGATGAACATCAGTGACGGTGCCATGGGGTGCAAACAGTTCGCGAAGTTCGGCTTCGCCAGTGGAGAAAGAAAGATTACCAACGTACAATTTCATATGTAATTACGACGTTAGTTACAGAGCCGTTCCCGAGTAACCGGGTTTCAAATCACCACTGAGGAGGCCCCACCTGACGATCCACCGCGCAATCAACTAGAACAATCGAGACTAGAGATTCGCCGCAATTTAAAGAAATTGCAAGCGGATGATGTGAGCGTCGCGGCAAAATTACAGATGACAAATAAAAAAAAGGGCGATTGATGCGCAGCGAACAGACAGAGGATAACTGTGCTCGCCCTACCACACGCGGGCATCCTCCCACCTTCACCCCTTGCCTCTTTGCGGCTTTGCGTGAGGCGTTGTAACCGCGCGCACGGCTTGCACGATTTGCGCAACACTAGGCCGATAGGCGTTCTCGAGAATCGGAGAAAATGGTACCGGGATATCGGGCGAAGCGACTCGTATGACTGGGGCCTTGAGATATTGAGCGAATCGTTCCTGGATTCCGGCCGCGATTTCTGCGCTCACGCCGCCGGTTTTCGGGCCTTCTTCAACAATGACCACACGGCCGGTCTTTTTCACTGAATCGCCGACCGTTTGGTAGTCAATCGGCGCAAGGCTCCGAACATCGAGGACTTCGGCAGCAATACCCTCCTTGGTCAATTGTTGAGCTGCATCCAGGCTGAAGTGCAGCATGAGTAACCAGGACAAGATCGTCACATCGGATCCAGGACGGCGCAGCGCAGCCTGGTCGAGCGGAACGACATAATCGTGGTCCGGAATTTCACTGGTGGCGTCAACCGCGCCCGATTCGACTCGTGCTCCTTTTGAACCGTAGAGCAGCTTGTGCTCAAAAATCAGAACCGGATTGTTGTCGCGTACGGCCGATTTTAAGATTCCCTTCGCATCATAAGCGTTGGATATGGCCACTACTTTCAATCCGGGCACGCCAGTAAAATATCGCTCCATGCTCTGGGCATGTTGCGATCCGCGACCCGTAGCACCGACGGGCGCCCGCATCACCAGCGGCACCTGGCAGCGGCCACCGGACATGTACCGCATCTTGGCCGCATTGTTAATGATCTGATCACTCGCAAGAAAGAGAAAATCGCCATATTGCACGTCGGCGATAGGCCTCATTCCCATCATAGCTGCACCGACCGCTACTCCAAAAAAGCCGAGCTCAGCGATCGGCGTGTTAATCATCCGATCGGGAAACCTTTTTTCGAGGCCGAGAGTAACGGTAAATGCGCCACCCCAGCCGCCCGGCACAGCGATATCTTCACCAATACAGAAGACGGCCTCATCCCGTTCCATTTCTTCGGCAATGCCATCACGGAGAGCCTCAGCGATTGCTTGTCGTTTCATACCGGCTCTCCTTCGGCATAAACGTCGGTGAGTAGATCATCCAGCGCCGGTTGAGGAGCGGTTTTTGCTTGCTCGACCGCAGACTCGATCTCGTAGTCAATTTTTTCTCGAATGCCATCGAGGTCAGTCTGATCAACCTGACCGCTGGCCAACAGCATTTGCGCGAAACGGACAATCGGGTCGTTAGTCGACCAGGCCGCGCGCTCCTCCTTTGATTGGTAATGACAGGGGTCACGGCGCGAGTGTCCGGTACGGCGATAGGTCAATAGCTCGAGCAATACGGGTCCCTGGCCAGTCCGACATTCCTCAACGGCTCGCTTGGCCGCATCATAGACGGCTAGCAGATCATTACCGTCAACGGTTTCGCCTCGGAACCCATAACTGGCTGCTCGATCCGAAACGGTCGTATTTTTCATGACCTGATCAATGCGGGTGGAGGCGCCGTACAAATTGTTCTCGCAGACAAACAGCACCGGCAGACTCCAGAGAGCAGCCATATTCACTGCCTCATGGAACGCGCCTTCGGCTACGCCTCCATCACCAAAGAAACAGGCAACAACCTGTTGCGTCTTCCGCATTTTAAAGGCGAGAGCCATTCCGGTTGCAACCGGGATACCGCCGGCGACAATCGCAATGCCGGGAATCATTCCCTTTTCCAAGTTGCCCATGTGCATCGAGCCGCCCTTCCCCTTGCAACAACCGGTAATCGCTCCGAAAAGCTCGTCTAACATTTCTTGAACCGTAAGTCCCTTGGCGAGGGCGTGCCCATGACCCCGGAAAGTCGAGGTAATGAAATCGTTCTCTTTCAGCGCGGCACAAACTCCGACCGCCGTGGCTTCCTGTCCCTGGCACTGATGGATGGTACCTGGCATGACGCCTTCGAGAAAAAGCGATTTAACTCGGTCCTCAAATTGCCGAATCAAGAGCATCCGCCGGTAGAGATTAAGTAAGAGATCGCGATCATAAGGCTCTTCGGCGTGTCCAGATTCGCCGGTTCTGGTAGTGCTCTGGGCCGAGGCTTCGCCGATGATGGCGAGGACTTCTCCGGCGCAGGCTTCCTGGCCAGCTGGTACCAGCTGTTCCAGAAGTTTCCCGGAGTTGAGCGCTTCTACTTCCATCGTGGCTTTATCGGTCTCGACGTCGAGCACGGCTTGACCGCGCTCGACGAAATCACCAACCGCCACGAGCCAACGGAGTACCTTGATGGGCGAACCAGTCGTCGACAGATCCGGCATTTTGAGTTCGAATGTCATAGTTGGCTAGCGTGCATGGGGTAGATGTTCGCGACTTACCGTGACCGGCTGTTCAGCAACGAGTTGCTCGGCTTGTACACCCGTCAGCACGCCGTCGGTCGTGCCAACCGCCCGCGTAGCTGATGCCCCGAGCGCACTCGCGTAAACTAAACTCCGGGGAAAATCCCAGTTCTTTGCAATGCCAGTAATCAAACCGCTGGCAAAAGCGTCACCGGCCCCGGATGGGTCGACCGTCTGCCACGGGTAAGTGTTGCAGCGCCAACACTCATTTCCCAGGACACCGACGGCTCCTCGTTCTCCCAACGTCACCACTAAGCCGGGAGCGCCCCAATCCCGAAGAACAGAAATCGCCTTTAAAGGGTCGGTCTGTCCGGTCAACACAGCGGCCTCCGCACCATTCGGCAAAAACCAATCAACATACGGAAGAACTTTCTCCATTTCGGCGGCGCGCTTGAAGTTGGTGGGTAAAACCACATCGACGACCGTGACCACCTTTTGCTCGCGACAGAAAGCCAGGAGCGCAAGCAACTCATCCGTTACAATGCCCGGCATGGCAAAGAGCCCGCCGAGGTAGAACACATCCAGCTCGGCCAGCCATTTGCGGTCAATATGACTGATGGTGAATGCCTGGTTAGCCCCAAAGGTGTGCAAGTACCGGCGGTCTTCCCCTTCGACCAACAGGATAACCGTTTCGCTGGTTGGATATTCCGTCGTATAAACCAAGTGATCGCAATTCACCCGAGCCGCTCGCAACTCTTTCACCAGCGTCTCGCCGGCAGCATCTCGCCCAATGCATCCGACGAGACCAACGGTCAGGTTTTGCTTCAACAGGTTGATCGCAACATTGGCAGCGCATCCTCCGGCTCTCGTTCTGATCGCGTCGACCATCACTAATTCTCCCGGGTGGGGAAGGGCATGGAGCGGGCCACAAAATGTGTCCTTAACCAGAATGCCAGCACAACCAATCTGAGCCATGGCTAGTTCGCCTTTCCGCAGCAGCCGAGCAATCCGATGCGCTCCAGAACTGCATCGCACACGGCAGAGCGACCCGCGACCATCACATCCCGATCACCGCCCATTCCTAACAATTCATGCGGATTATCAACGTCCGCGGCAATGCTCGTGCGCACGGCTTCGAGGTACCGTTGCTTCAAATATGTACCATAATTTACTTTAGTTACTCCCAAGTCGATCGCCGCCCGAAGAGAACTCGTGCTGATGCCGGTTCCGCCATGTAAAACCAGCGGTTGGGCAACACGTCGGCGAATCTCGGACAATCGTTCCAGATCAAGGTCTTGTTCACCCTTGATCATGATATGGACGTTGCCGACGCTCACCGCCAGCAGATCGGCATCCGTGTCTCGGATAAAACGCTCCGCCAGTTCCGGATCCGTCACTTCACTACCGATCCGCGTCCCGGTTGTCCCGGACGGCAAATGGCCAACCTCGGCCTCTACGGCGACATCGTAACGATGGGCAAACGCAGTCAACTCGGCGACCCGACGGCGGTAATCTTCGTAAGAAGCGGCTGGATCCGCCGGCATGACGAGGTTGAATCCGGCGAGCACCGCGTTGCGCACCCATTCATCGTCGGGACATTCATTAAAAATCAATCCACATGGCACGCTCGCACAGGCCGCTGCCGCTTTTCCCAACTCGGCATAACACTGGAGACGCTCGGAACGTTTGCGATCAGGATGACTCAAAAACTCCCCGTTGAAGCCGATGATGATAGGCGATCGAGTCGCTTCGGCTGCATCGAGAACGCCTTGGAGGGATTCGAAATTCCAGCTCTCGAAGTAACCAAGCGCATAGCGGTTTTCGCGTGCGTGCTGAATAAGTTCACTAATTGGCCGGAGCGGCATGCTGGGGAAACTCCACTTTGGGCAGAGTGGCTACATTGACGCGAATGCCCGCTCGCCGTAACGACGTGAGATCTGATTCCAGTGTCCCATCGTCAGTGACCACTTGCTGAATTTGCGAGATATCGAGCACTTTGCTTAACGCGCGATGTCCGAATTTAGTGTGATCAACCAACAATACGGTTTCGACGGCACGTTCGGCCACATTTTGCTTGATTCGGAAGGTTGCAACCGCGGACTCGTAAGTGCCATCCGCAGGCAGAAAACCTTTCGTGGTAAGAAAGGCTTGGTCGACAAAGAAAGATTTTGCCATCTCTTCGGCCTGCGGTCCGACAAACGATAGAGCCAGCGGGTCATATTCGCCGCCGATCCCGATGATAGTATTTTGGCCCTTGCTCAGCTCCAGACAGGTCAGCGCAGAGTTGGTAAGTATCGTCAAGCCGGTGCGGCAATCGGCGATCAACTTCGCCAATGCCAAATTTGTCGTACCACCATCGATGAAAATAGTCTGGTTATTTGGGATAAGATCGAGCGCCTTCGCTGCAATAGCTCGCTTCTCCGCCCGGTTGGTTGCGATACGTTCCCGGACTGTATTCTCGTAAAGATAAGCGGGCGCATGCGCCTGCTGAATGCCGCCGATGGTCTTGATGATTTTCCCGAGCTGGGCCAGTTCCTCACAGTCGCGTCGAACGGTCATGGTTGAGACCTGCAACAAATCAGCCAACGCTTCGTAGGATGCGGTCCCCTGCTGGTCGATCAGATCGAGGATAAACGCCGCACGATCTTTTATGCGTCGGGGGGAAGACACGTTTCACCTGTACTGTGATTTAATCACAGAATCAAGCTAAGGTATGTTAGATTTTAACAATGCACACGTCGACCACACGGCACACCGTCGTACATATAGGACAGATAGGGCTTTTGTCGGCGTTCCTGGCGATTCCGCCGATGCCCCGAGCGTGAGTTATTTCTTATCTGATTTCAACGAATCGAGGACGACTGGCTCAATTTGCCGAAAAAATAGTAGATCCGATTCGTCGAGCTTTTGCGCGAGAGCGACGGCTCCCGGCGTATCTTTACCTGGAGCCGTGCCCACATAGGCTTGCGCGTGCACGATCTTGCCGGCGGCGTAGACCCGATTTATCAGAGGTTTGCCCGCCGGATCGTACGCTTTGATTAACCCATCCATTTGATTGTTTCGAAACTGGCCGGTTAATTGCAGTTTGCCGGCAGACTGCGGATTGGCGAACGATCCGTACCAGGTTTGAAACGATCCATCTTTGATTCCACGCCGATATCGGATTTGCACCAGTTTGAGACCAGTAGACTCGTAGTAGTTCCAGACGCCGTTTGGCACCGAGCCATTCGCCGGCCCGCTGGCCCGGAGCAGATGCCGATTGTCGTAAATCTTGCAGTCACCTCCGGATGATCGCTCCACTTGATAGCGTTCGCCAGCGAACGCTGAATATCCGGAGAGGAGAACGAGAAGCAAACAGAACAAATTCGAGCAAACACGTTTTCTCATCAGGTTGGCTCTATCAGATCAGCTGGCACGCGGCGAGAATTAGCGCCGGTAGCGCCGGTAGGGGCGCGCTTATAATTATAACCTGGTGATTACCTTGTCTTCTTCGCGATTTCTGTGACCTCTTTGTCTAAGTTCTTTCCTTGTGAACTCCTGTCTAAGAGGTCTTCGTGGTAAAGCTTTGCTTCTCTTGTTCAGAGCCGGTCGTGGGTCGGCCGCTTACTGCGACCCCCGCATTGCGGCTTAGTCGCCAATAAGGCGGCAGAGAAAGTAACGCCACGGCAGCCACCAGGCCAAATGCGATTCGGAAATCCGAAGATTGATATCCGTGGACATGGCCTTGAATCAGTGTAGCGAAGCGAAGCGCTACCGCGGCAAATGCGATACCGATTCCAAAGGCCAGTTGTTGAATCGTGCTATACATCATCGAGGCGGAACTCATGCTGTGAACCGGAACATCGGAAAAAGCTAAGGTATTAAGACTGGTGAATTGAAGCGAACGGACTAGACCGGCACCAAGCAGTACCGCCGCGATTACCGGCACCGGGGTGTCAGCGGCAAGCAAGCCGCAGGCAATCGCGAAGAGCGCGATCAACGGAGTATTGGTCAGTAACACCGCGCGAAAACCGAATCGTTGAAGCGTACGGGTAGTGACGGTTTTCATCAGGAGGTTACCGGCGGCATAGACCAAGACCAATAGACCGGATTCGAAAGGGCTCATGCCAAAGCCAGCCTGAAACATTAAAGGAAGGAGGAAAGGCGCAGCTCCGATGGCAACCACAGTCAGCGATCCAGCAAGCAACGGGATTGCGTAGGTGGGAATCTTCAGCAACAAGAAATTGAATATCGGCCACTCGGTTCGGCGCTCCTGCCGGATTGTGAACCAACCGAATACGAGGCTAAGCAGCAGAAAAATAGCAGCCATCGGCCAATTAGCATCTTCTCGTCCCAACAGCTCGACGCCGTACATGAGACAGCTTAGACAGACTGCGCCCAAGAGGAATCCGGGAAGGTCAAGCGGTTGGCGTTTTTCGGATCGAAAGTTGGCTACGAACTTGCCGACCAAGACGATACCGGCAAAACCGATCGGCACATTGATCAGGAAGATCCAGTGCCAGGAGAAATAGGTGGTGATGAAGCCGCCTACTGGCGGACCGATCACTGTGGCGATAAGTCCCGGCCAAGTAATGGTTGCGATGGCGCGGATCAGTTGGTCTTTGGGTGTGCTGCGAAGCACTACGAGTCGTCCGACCGGCACCATCATGGCGCCACCGATTCCTTGGAGGATTCGCGCCAGGATGAACTGGCTCAGCCCGGTCGATACACCGCAAAAGACCGATGCGATGGTAAAGACGGCGATTGCCGCGCCAAAAACCGTGCGTGCACCATAGCGATCGGCGATCCAACCACTGATCGGAATGAATATCGCCAACGTCACCAGATAGGCGGTGATACCAATGCTGAGATGGGCGGGGCTAACTCCGAATGAGAGCGCCATTTGTGGCAAAGCGGTGGCGATGGCCGTCCCATCGAGGTTCTCCATAAAGAACGCGACGGCCACGATGAGCGCGATCAATTGCGGTCGATCACCTGATTTCTTGCTGAGAGCTTGGTTGTGCAATAGCCAAACAAGAGAACATCTCACACCGAAGCGCAAAGGCAGGAAGTGAAAAGTGATCAGCGATCAGTGAAGGTGTGTTCGGTAGCGGCGACTGTCCCGCTACAGGCTTGATCTTCGCGAAACCGGAAAACTCATCAGAAGCTGCTCGTGTGCCACTACTATCCGCCTAGGTGGACAGTCGCCATCGTATGGCGGCTTTCGCCGTTTGGCGTTCCCGGCACACATAGCTGGCGTTCGCGAACCGAACTCCTGCCTCCGACGAGGAGGACTATATCCGATCCTTTCGCGGCGGCACGATGGCGACTGCGGTTTGTGGTGGCGCCGAGTCAGGGAGCAGGGCGAGTTTCCAGACTGTTCCGGGTCTAAAGGTCAATCGGGACAGTCGCTGCTACCAAATCCATTCGCGGCTGTCAGAAAAGTCCCTTCGACGGTCGCGGAGCGACACGCCCTCCTTCGCGCTGATCTCATGCAAGCACGATCTGGACTCGGGCGTCCTCCAACGCAGCTCGCAATTCTCGGGGCGGTTCCGCATCGGTGACCAAGAGCTGTATCGAAGTGAGCGGGCAAATTTGAGCGAACGAGTGTTTGCCCAACTTCGAGGAATCGGCCACAACGATTGTCCGGCGCGCCGCCGCAATCATCGCAGCAATCATCGACGCTTCTTCTAAGATGGTTGTGCTTAATCCTTCTCGTGCGGTAATACCGCCAACTCCAATGACCGCCGTATCGACCGCAACACGAATTCCACTGAGCGACACCAACCCAATGGTGACTTGCGGCCCCGCTCGGAACTGTCCACCTAACAGATAGATTTCAGCACCGAGTTCGCTAGAGAGCGCGCTGGGAATAGCGAGGTTGTTTGTAACGATTGTCAGATTGGGTTGAGTCAGCTCGGTAGCAAAGAATCGAGTAGTTGATCCGCCGTTGATCAAGAGAGTTTCGCCGTCTTCGACCAACGCCACGGCTGCTTTGGCAATTCGCTGCTTCTCAGCGGTGCGGCTATTGAGGCGCTGGAGAAACGGAGAATCACGATGCACCAGGGTAGTTATCGCAACCGCTCCGCCGTGCGTCCGAGTCAATGCTCCGCGCTCGGCCAGGCTATCGAGATCGCGCCGTACCGTGTCTTCGGAGACCTGGAAATATTCAGCAATATCGGCAACCAACATTTGGCCCCGCACCTGAAGGAGTTCGACTAGTTCGGTCTGCCGTTTTGCGGGCAACGCGGTTTTGCGCGGGTGGTCGAGATCATTCATTCAAGAAACGGGACAAATCTGCCATCGAGCACGCAAAAAGCGAGTAAAATGCGTTTGACACATGCGTTTTTCTGCACATTTAGAATACGTCCTCATGCATAAAAACGCAGTTCCCCCGAACACTCTATCGTCGCCCGATCTTTCAGCGGCTGGCACGCCCAACGGGCAGCCAGCGTCCGGTGTGAATCGGCGTGAATTCATTAAACGGACCGGCCTGGCTCTGGCCGGAGCTACTGCCGTATCCACGTTTGTCGGTCCTCGTCGAGTTTGGGCCGCCGGACCGGTCGAGCTCACCTTTGCCAGCGCCAAGTTTTATGGGAAACAAACTATCGCCGAAGTCGTCAACGCGTTTAACGGTTCCCAGAGCAAGATCCATGTAACCTACAAGGAACTGCCGCCGCCCAGTTCGTCGACGGAAGTTCACCAGACATTGGTTCAGCAGCTTGCCCGCCGAAACGGTGACCCCGACGTCTTCACTCAGGACATCATTTGGATCGCTGAGTTCGCCGCAGCGAAATGGGCGTTGCCACTCGACGAATATTTCAAGGATTCGGCCAAGGATTACTTTTCTGGAATGGTGCAGGCCTGCACCTGGCAGGGAAAGCTCACCGCGCTCCCTTGGTTCGTCGATTCCGGCATGCTCTATTATCGGAAGGATCTCGGATTCAACGCGCCGACCAGCTGGCAGGAATTGATCGCCAGCGCCAAGCAGGCCACCAGTTCGGGCGGCGTTAAGTTCGGTTTCCTCTGGCAGGCCAAACAAGCGGAGGTGTTGGTCTGTGATTTGGTATCGTTCATTGGTTCGAACGGCGGCGCTATCCTGCAGCCCGATGGCAAAACCGTCTCGATTGCGGACGAACCGGCGGTCGAAGCCGTCCAACTCATGCGCGATCTGATCAGCAAGGAACAGATCACGCCGGCCGACGTGCTGAGCTGGGATGAAGAACCATCGCGCCGTCCCTTTACTGCTGGGGAAGCGGCGTTTCTCCGCAATTGGTCTTACGTTTGGAAGATCGCCCAGAGCGATGCGGAATCCAAAGTGGTGGACAAAGTTGCCGTTGTCCCGCTCCCTCACTTCCCAAACAAGAAGAGCGCAGCAGCACTCGGCGGCTACCAATACGGTATCAACGCATCGAGCAAGAAACGCGAAGGTGCAGCCGAGTTCGTTCGTTGGATGTCGTCACCGGAGACTCAGCTGCGATTCGCGACCCAATTGGGCCTCTGTCCGACACGAGCAGCGGTCTTCGATCGACCGGAGATTGCCAAGGAACAAGCGTTTATGCAGCCGCTTAAGGATGTATTCCTCGGTGCGATTCCGCGCCCGGTGACGCCGAAATATCCGCAGGTCACGCTGGTGTTACAGTCCGAAGTTTCTCGGGCACTCACCCACGGAAACGTGAAAGAAGCCCTGCAAACCGCGAAAGAGAAAATCACGACGATCGTTAAGGCTTGAAAACCACAGTGGCAATGCCCATAGCTAAAACAATGACCCATGCCGACTTGGCGCCGGGGTTTAAATTACCCCGGTGGCGGCTGGGTCCGTTTGTGTTGGTGGTTCCAGCGCTAGTTTTCGTCGGCGCCGTATCGGTGTACCCGGTTTTGCTCGGGCTATGGCTATCGCTACGGAACACCACGCTCTCCTCCCCGGAGGATGCATTCATCGGCCTGGCCAACTACCAGCAACTGCTGAGCGATGGCGGATTTTGGAACGCTTGGATTCACACGATCGAGTTCATGGGCGCCTCGACTTTGCTGGAGACGGTGGTTGGACTCGGGATGGCATTGGTAATGTCCGAACGTTTCCTTGGACGAGGTGTGGTGCGTGCGGCGGTGCTCCTTCCGTGGGCGATCCCGACAGTCGTAACGTCGAAGATGTTTGGCTGGTTGTTTGATGGACAACACGGAATCGTTAACTATCTCTTGCGATCCTGCGGCCTGATTCCGGGCAATCTGAACTGGTACGGGTCGCCAGAGTTAGCGCTGCCAACCATCATCATTGCCGATGTATGGAAGACGACACCGTTTATGGCCTTGCTGCTGCTGGCCGGACTACAGACAATTCCTCGTTCATTGAGTGAAGCTGCCGCGATTGATGGAGCGAGTCCTTGGAAGCGGTTTTGGTCGGTTCGACTCCCACTATTGGCGCCTAGCCTTTTAATCGCCGCGCTGTTTCGCGCTTTGGACGCGTTTCGAATCTTTGATCTAGTCTATGTCTTGACTGGTGGCGGGCCAGCTGATTCCACCGAGGTCTTGTCGACTTTGACCTACAAGAACTTGTTCTCCGCGCTGCAATTCGGCTACGGATCGGCGCTATCGACGACTATGTTCGTTACCGAAATCCTAGTGGCAATCGGGTTCGGATTTTTCCTCTTAAAACGATTCCGGG
>JBEEIB010000324.1:0-6292 GCA_041167675.1 Verrucomicrobiota bacterium | reverse complement strand
TTGAGCGTATTATAATAACAGTATCAAATGATGTAATTATATTATCATAAACACAATTGCCCTTAGACCGGACCATTCGGTGATCACTTTTTTACCCCAAGAATCGCGTCCTTTGCGACCTTCGACTCGGAATTTGACGACGATCTTGGCTGGAATCTTGATCTTCTGCTGCGTTTTGGGATTGAAGCCCGTGCGAACCTTCCTCTTCTGCTTCACTAGCTTGCCAAAGCCAGGCAGGACGAATTCGCCGTTCTTTTTGATCGCTTTGTAGGCGAGGTTGCTGAGCGTATCGAGGAATACTCCAGCCCGCATAATCTCTCTTATTGAACAGGGTCTCGAAGGCTTCCAGCACAATCGCCTTATTGTTCTCTGCTTTTGAAGGAACAGGTTCTCATGATTTTGTTGCTTCAATGCGCTGGCATGCTGGCTGGCGCCGGTCCCTTGGCTTTCTTGAACAGGAAGATGATAGGCACTAACGCGAGACAGATCAGTGCCAGGAGGCGGAAGTTGTCCACGTAAGCCAATAGGGCCGCCTGCTGTTGAAGAGTCTGGTTCAAAACGCCGTAAGCTTTCATTAGCGCAGCTTGACCCGATTGAGCAGATAGCGCGTGCTGCAGTATGGCTAGCTGATTGCGGAACGGCGCAGCGAACCGTGTAAGGTGCCCAACCAGCAAATCCTGGTGCGCTTGGGTACCTCGTGTCACGAATGCCGTGACCAGTGATATGCCAACTGATCCTCCAAGGTTCCTCACCAGGCTGGTTAGACCCGCTGCATCCCCCATTTTCTCGCGCTTCATGGTCGCTACCGAAAAGGTGGTCATCGGGACAAAAATCGAGGTGATACCAAATCCGGTAATGATAGTTGGCCAAATGATGTCACCCGGAGAAATGTTCAGGTTGATCGCGCCGAACAGAAACATGCCGAGACCCAGCACCACCACGCCTTGTGCCATCCAGAGCCGGCCGTCGATCTTGGAAAGAATGCGGCCAGCAACGATGCTACCGACAATTGCTCCGATCCCTCTTGGGCTCATCACGAGGCCGGCCTGCAAAGAGGGGTATCCAAGCAAAAGTTGCAGAAACATTGGAACTACAGCCGTTGTCCCGTAGAGGATCGCGCCAACGCTGAAGTTCAAGACAACCCCGATCGCAAGATTTCGATCCTTCAGCACACTCAAATTGACGATCGGATTGGGTGTCGTCAGTTCCCGTACAAGGAAAACGATGAAACCAATGACTGCGAGGACTGCCAACCAACGAATAAAATTCGATGAAAACCAGTCGTCGTCCTGGCCTTTGTCGAGCATTACTTGCAAGCAGCCAATCCACAGGGCCAGGAACCCGACTCCAAAGGAGTCAAATTTCCCGGCCGGCGCGTTCCTCAAGTACGGAGGATCCTCGAGAAACCGGAGACACATCCAGATCGCCGCAATGCCAACCGGAATATTGATGTAGAAAACCCAACGCCAGGAATAGTCGTCCGTAAGCCACCCCCCCAGGGTAGGCCCAAGTATGGGAGCCACTATCACTCCCATAGCGTAAACTGACATTGCGGCTCCCCGTTTCTCGGGAGGGAAAGTTTCCAACATGACTGCTTGGGAGACCGGTTGCAGAGCGCCTCCTCCGGCACCCTGGATAATTCGCGCTAGAATCAGAAAACCCAAGCTGTTAGCCAATCCGCAGAGCATCGAAGCGATCGTAAAGATCGTAATACAAGTGATCAGGAAACGTCTGCGGCCGAAGCGTCGTGAGAGCCAGCTGCTAGTAGGTAAAATTACCGCATTGGAAACAAGATAGCTGGTAAGCACCCAGGTCGCTTCATCGTTGCTCACCGAGAGACTTCCAGCGATGTGGGTTAACGAAACGTTAGCCACGGAGGTATCGAGCACCTCCATGAAAGTCGCTAACATCACGCCTACCGCGATCAACCAGGGATTAGCGGCTGGTTTCCACGGTTGCTCCGTTTGAACTGGAATTTGATCGGCCATCGAGAATTAAGCCTCCTTCTTTGCTTTGGGCGGCCTGGTTCCCCACCAGAGGACCGCCAAAATTCCTGTTCCGGTCGACGCAGCTGCGATCACCAATTGCGGAAGAGAATAGTGAAAATCTTGCACTTTGATCGTCGGGACGACCGACTCACCTGGCCCGAGTGGCAAGCCCACATCGGGAATCGAGTCGAAGCGGATTTTCACCGGGACACGCTGAACCACCTTCACATAGTTCCCGGTGGCATTTTCTGGCGGCAAAAGGCTGAACGCAGCGCCGCTACCCATCTGGATACTGTCGATATGACCCTTAAATTTTTTGCCCCCGAGCGCATCCACTTCGATTTCCACCGGCTGGCCAGCTCGCATCAGCCGAAGCTGATTTTCCTTAAAGTTCGCCGTAACCCAGATGTTTGAAGGAATCAAAGCAAGCAGGTTTTGACCCACCTGGACGTAGTCACCCGGTTCGACTGACTTGCGAGTGACCCGACCGGACTCTGGCGCAAAAACTTTTGTATACGAGTCGTTTAACTCGGCGGTTTCGACGTTCGCCTCGTTTTCTTGTTGTTGGGCAAGTACATACTGCAGGAGCGCTGCAAAGGTGCGGACCTCGGCCTGTCCCGCCGATATCTGCGCCTCGGCCGAGAGCACCTTCATTTTTGCCGAATCCACGTTTGCCTGGGCGGACCGATTCGAATCCTTGGAATTAGTCAAATCCTGGATTGAGACAACGTGGTGATCATAAAGGTCCTGCTGCCGGCGCAGATTGTCCGCGGTTTGATCTGCCTGAGCCTCAGATGATCGCTGATCTGCCTTATCTTGATCGAGCGTCGCCTGCAGACTTTTGACCCTCGCAATCTGCTGCTCGACGCCTGCCTGCGCAGCAGCTGCCTGCGCCTTGGTACTGTCCAACGCAGCCTGTTTCTGTTTTAGCTGGGCATCGTAATCCCGGGGATCAATCTCGACGATTGCGTCCCCTCTTTTCACCAGCTGGTTGTCGTTAATAAAGACCTTATCGATCCTTCCGGCGATCTTCGGCGCAGCGTAGCTGATGTGACCATCAATGAAGGCGTCATCCGTTGACTCATAGCTCATTGATTGGGCAAAGAAATAGAGGCCGGCAACGGCCAGGAACAGGACCAGGCCGATTCCGACGAGCGTTGGTTTAAAGCGCTTACCCAACCGGCCGCGCAAGGACACTCTGCGCTTCTCGCTCCGCCAATCGGCAGGAACATCTTGGTGGCGACCCTCCCGTAGATCTCTCTCTAGTATTTCTGGCATGCTCAGGAATCCCTTCTGTCGTTGGCTTTAATCCCTCGATAAAAAATATCCGTGACGCCGCGCAGATGGGCATCGACCGTTTCGGGATCGGTCTTGTAGAGAGTATGCCGCAGCATGGCGCTGTGGATTGAATCGCGGATGCAATCGGCTGCGACCGACAGATCAACATCCTTTCGGACAAGACCCAGCTTCTGGGCTTCCTGCAGCGCTGCAACAAAGCGAGCCTTCTTGGTCACCATGAACTCCCGGAGTGCGCCACGGATCGATTCAGGTAAAGAACGTGCTTCGCCGATAAAGGCGCGCACCATCGCTTCGCGGTCCTTAACTGCGGAATACACGTCGCGGATATAGCGTTCCAGGCGGTCAGGCAGTTCGCCCTTCCAGATTTCCTCGGGGTGGATCAGCGCATCGAATGCAGCGCATTCGTGCTGCAAAGTTGCACGGAGCAGCTCTTCCCGGGTATGAAAATGCCGAAAAATGGTCACCTCATTGACGCCGGCTTGCCGAGCGATTTCACGAGTGGTAGCCCCCTGGAGACCGTCTCTGGAAAATACTAGTTCAGCGGCTGCGAAGATTCGTTTTTTAGTTAAATCCGCGGATCCGCCCGGGATTCGCCGGCGTTTAGCGGTGAACTCTGATGAAGCCATGCAAGTATGTACTTGCAAATAATGTTGGATGCAAGTGCTTACTTGCACTGGATCGTGGCCGGTTCCTTATGCGGGTTTCGCCGCTCGTTATTCGTCCCGGCTGCGAGTGCAGATTAGAGCGCAACGCGATCCGTTACCTCTGATCGACCACCTTCGCGGGATTCGATCCTGGCCTGATCGTCTCGAGTTTGGTCATTCGCTGAATCCTTCAGCGGCAAGGACGAAGAGGCGATCGCGACGGCGACGACGCTGGTATAACGGGCGAGAATGGTTAGCCGGTCGGATTGATAAGACTTACTCATGATGCAAGTATCTACTTACAATCTCGGTGATTGCAAGTAGATACTTGCATTCAACGCAGGCCGACTCGGCGCCTGCCGGCTCCGCAGCCAATATCAAGTATCCGCATTGCAGGAACGATTCCGGCTCCGCTTGTTTACTTTAGGGGTAACTGATCCTTTGTGGCTGCCGCGCTCAGATCTTTTTGGAACTCAGTTTTGGTTTCGAGCTGGGTGAAAAGCAGGTCACCCAAGGCGAGACCAGCTTCCGTATCGCTCGTGTAGTGAACTCCGGCAACCACTCGCCCGTCGGCGATTTGCCGGGCACGTTCAGCAACGCATCGCTTTGCGCCGGAAACAATTGTCCCAGGATGCGCGCCTGAAGTTCAAGTCCGGAAGCGTGTCCGCTAGGATAACTGAAATCGCTTACACTAAACAGCGGCACGACTAGAGTCGGATGCTGAACGTAGGGTCGCAACCGACCATTCGCCTTTTTGATCATCGTGTTGATGAAATACGAGTCGATGTCGGCGTTATTGAGCACCTTAAAGGTGTTCGGATACTGCGTCTCGAAATTGACATCGATCACGTCGGTCACGAGCTTGATGGAGTAGTTTCTATCGCGAAAGGCTTCAGTTTTTTGATCTTCTGTCCGCGAAGCCTGGAGGGAAAGAGTTATCAGAAGGTCAGTTTGATCGGTTGGCGAGCCAAGAGCAGGCTTGGGAGGAAAGCTTTGCCAGACATCTTCGTTCCCCGTCAAATAATAGGGCTTTTGGGGTGGGCCGCCGCTAGGAGAAGGCGAGGGATTCATTGATTGTTGGGACACCTGATCGGCCGTGGCAGACAAGCAGGAGCAACTCACCAGAACGAGGGCGCACAGAATGGCATTTAGGCGGTTTTTCATGGCGGAATGTTAACGAGCATGCTGAAAATGCATACTGGATCGGCTTAAACTCTGGACAGAAACTTCAGTACCCAGTCAAAAACGATGGCATTAAGCCTGTCGCTACCAATCCGGTTACCGCGATTGGACCAAGGCGAAATTGAGGTCCCCCCGTTTTGACGGAAAGAGATTTTGGGCGCAACAGAAGGACAGCGAATGGAAAGTACTTTATCGTTCGGAGCCGTGGCCAAGAAGTATGATGAAGCCTTCAGCCAGTTGCCTTGTCCACTTCGGCACCGCCACGACGCAGACCTGGTTATTAGTGCGGCTGAAACAGCCGGAAATGCCTAACGCGCCACAAACAGAGACCGCGAAGGCGACGCAGACAGAATGATGAACTTGGCGCCACGACCGACGTGGCCCAGTGACGCGAATAAAGCTTGGTTCCCGTGGTCTCCTTCCTGAAATTCTGATCTCGACGGAGCTCAACCCGAACGATTGTATCGTCCGGTGGACCTATTCGTTTGAAAGAAGAAGGAAAGGGACAAATAGCCCCCGGATTTTAGACTGGATTTTACGCTGTGAAACATAATCTAATCCGCATCTCAAGGAGCGCTAGCGTGTCCTGCTCCCTCGGGAGGAGAAGTCTGTGAACCACATCAACTTTGCCGGTCGATCAGATCGTCCGCAACAGATCGAAGGAGCGGTAGCTAACTCCCCGACCGATGCTCCAGCATTCGAAGCGCCTACGCCGGTCGCGCTCACGCCACTCATCGGCCGGGACGCTGAGCTCAGCGTGCTGAAAGATCGCTGGGAACAAAGCCAAGAAGGAAGGAGCCAAGTCGTGTTGCTGGTGGGAGAGGCAGGCCTGGGCAAATCACGCCTGGTGCAGACGATCAGACGACTGGTACAGGAGGACGCTGGTGCCGACTCCGGCAGCGCTTCGCTGGGTGACCACGAGTCCTTGATCATCGAATGGCGCTGTTCGCAGCATTTCCAGAATTCGGAGCTATACCCGGTTTCTGATTTTATGGACCGCTTCCTCGGGTTCGCCGCTGATCAATCACCAACCGCTCGCTTCGATCGACTGGCACGGCATTTGGAGGACTATGGTCTGGATCGGCCGGAGTACATCGGGCTCTTTGCTAAGCTTCTTTTTCTGCCACCCGATGAGCGCTATCTGGCAACGGGTTTCAGTCCCGCCCGTGAGCGCGAAGA
>JBEEIB010000323.1:0-3557 GCA_041167675.1 Verrucomicrobiota bacterium | reverse complement strand
CCGAAGATCTGTCGAATAGGGTCTCGCCATGGATGCTGGCCCCCAACCCCAGCCAGCATCTTGAATCAGAAATCCCCTTCCCGGGGAATCCCTATTTACGATTCAGACCTATCGAATCCTGCTCTAGTAGTTTCCTCGGCCTCGCCTCCTGCGGGGTCAGATCCGACACCGCACGGCGAAACCGGGTGTTCTCCGTCTCGAGATTCTTCAGGCGCTTGACCTGGTCGCTCTTCAGGCCGCCGAACTCCTGTCGCTAGTGGAATACGTCACCTCGCTCACCCCAATCGACCGGATCGCGTCGGCCAGGCTCTGGCCTTGCGAGGTCAAAACATCAACCTGCCGCAGCTTGGCAACAATCTCGTCCGGCTTGAGCTCTTCCTACGGCATCACGGTCCTCCTTTGCTAAACTAAGCTCACTTCACCGGTGGCAGATCAGCGACCTCGCGTTCCAGGACTTCGTTCCAGGACTTACGGTGGACAGAAAGACTTACGGTGGACAGAAATCAGAAGGACAACGGGTTCGATGCTGCTCCAATTTTGCGTTGCCTTTAGAAGACTTAATCTCGCCTTTGCTTAGAATTTTATATTTAATCCTCAACTTACAATTTGTTACAAAAAAGCGCATCGTGTGGGGTTCTCGGCTATGCAAAACTGCGACTGCATTAACCATAAACTCGACGCGCGAAACTCGTCGCGCGCATTTGGAGGGAATCCGACTCGGTCACCTAAACACTCGGTCACCTAAAAACACCAAACACTCGGTCACTAAAAAAGTTGGCGGTCGTGGCGGTGGGTGCCTGAAATCGGGACGACCTCCGAGGTGAGGAGGGAACACCGATGCGTCGAGACACGACGAGGACCCTCGTAAAAGCAGCTCTCGCAACTGTGCTGGGGGTCGTAAGCGTCCCTCTCGCCGGTCTCACCGAGGCGCGAGCGCAGCAGGTGGACCAGCCCCTCCCAGCGTACAACCCGTATCCGCCTGGAATCCTCCCGCCCGATCTGGTGCCGGAGTTACTTAGGGTCCGGCGCGAAGTTCAAACCGTCTTCGGTCGTTATTTGGCAGAGTGGAAAGCATTGACGCCACCGACTCTGACAGGCCAACCCCCAACACTTTTCCCATCCGGATATGACGCACAACGAATACTAGGTGGCCTGCTAAATTACGACGAGAACATGTCCCCCTTCAGGAATGAGGCTTGTGCTTCGTGCCATATGCCATACGCCGGCTTTAGCGGGCCGATCCCGTCCGTCAACTTGACAATGGTCGCGTATCCCGGAACGTTTCGCTTCCGGGCCGGCAAGCGGGTAGCGCAGCGGTACCCCTATACATTCCGATTTCCCGTACTTCACTTGAACAGTAGAAGGGCGGGGGGCGTAGGAAAGTTTACGGGGGGAGCCTTCTGGGACGGGCGCTCGACCGGGTACAAACTGCAGAGCGCCGACGCGGAGCAAGCACAGCATCCTCCGGTCGATACCCAGGAAATGGGGTTCCCTGACACGGCTTGCATCGCATTGCGGATCTCCCAGGCCGGGTACCGGCCGCTCTTTGAAACGGTTTGGGGCGTGGACTTCGACATCAATTTCCCCGGCAATGCTGAACAGATCTGCTCCACCCCCGGAGGGGCCTTCGGCACCGGCGCCACGCCAATCTCGTTGAGTCCGGTAGACCGCACCAAGGCAAACAATATTTATGATCACTGGGGGCAGTCGATCTCCTTTCTCGAGGGCTCAAACGATGTCAGCCCGTTCACCTCGAAATTTGATGCCTTTCTGGCGGGCAACTACACGCTGACGGCGGACGAGGCTGCCGGTCGCGCACTGTTCGACGGCAAGGGCAACTGCAATTCCTGCCATCTCGACGGAGTATCCACGAAGCTGACGTCGGGTCAGACCGATACTGGCACCGATAACGAGACGGAACCCTTGTTCACCTGCTTCGCCTATACCAATCTCGGCTTGCCGCTCAATCCCAGGGTCGCCATCTTCTATCAGAGTACGCCTGATGGCGTCGGGTTTACGCCCAATCCCGACGGGTTCCGGTTCAGAGATTTGGGATTCGGCACCTTCCTCAGGAGCGGCCCCGGCTCTGCTCCCAATCCGAACGCCATTAATTGGCTATCATTTGCGCCGACTTCCGACGGCCAAATGCAGACCTCGACGGTGCGCAACGTGGCGATGGCGCCGCCGCAATGTCCTACTACCGAGGCGCCCGGGCCCTACTTCCAGAAGGAGTTCTTCCACAATGGCTACATCAAGAGCCTGAAGCAACTCGTCCACTTCTACAACACGCGCGACGTGTTTCCGTTCAACGTCACCTCGGGACACTGCCCGGCGGGAACGACGGAAAAGGTCGATTGCTGGCCGATGCCCGAGGTCCCGAATAACCTCGACCACACCATCGGTAAGCTTGGCTTGACGGACCAGGAGGAGAACCAGATCGTCGCCTTCATGCAAGCACTCACGGACGGTTTCAACCCGGCCAACCCAACCGTCAGTACGTACAAGAACATCGATACCTTTACCGGTCAGTGCATGACGGGCGGTAACGCGTCGACCCAAGGTAACCAGACCATCATCCCTACTTTTAGTCTTACTCAATTCCCTTGCGCGACGGATGTCTGCAGTGTCGCGCCGGTGCCTGCACCGAGTACCGTCCCGTAGCGCCTGAAAGAGGTAGGGTATGGGAGTCGCGCGCGACTCCCATACCCTAACCGCCGGCTTTCCAACGGAACTGGGGGTCTATTCCATGAATAGACTGATCCTGAAACTGGCGATCATCGCCGCGGCCGGCAGCCTGCTCTTCTCCAACCCAATCGTCGCTCAGATCCTTCCTCCGCAGAAGAGGGCTGAACACGTCAAGATCACCAGAGAGCCAGAACTCGAAATTGCATACGATGACACGGCGATTGTCCGGTGGACCAGCACCAACCCCGGGGGAGACGACGAGCATTTCGCAGTCGCGCATTACGGCACGGATCCGAACGATCTGAACGAGATTGCGAAATCTCATATCAGGCTCAACCGCGGCCATGCGGAGACAATATTTCGGGTGCGCATGCAGGGTCTGAAGTCTCAGACGACCTATTACTACAAGGTGAGCTCGATGGGAGCGGATGGTGAGGGCGATGGAGTGGAGAGCCCTATTAACCACTTCACCACACCCGCCGCGGGCGAGCGAATCACGGCTTCTCCTCAGTCAAAATAAAGGCAGTGGCAGCAAGGCCGCTTCGGTGGAGGTTAAAGGCGGCCACGATCTGGTGCGTCCTCTGGTCGATGCCGAAGTTTTTCCGGCACGTGATGATGATCACTGAAATCGGGCATTTTGCGCTGGTGCTGGCGCTGTGCGTCGCCGTGCTGCAGGCGAGCCTGCCGCTTTACGGCGCGGCGCGCGGTGATGGCGCGCTGATCGCCTGGGCGCGGCCGGCGGCCTTGGCGCAGTTCCTGTTCGTCGCGATCGCGTTCTTCGCGCTGATGCACGCCTACGTGGTGTCGGATTTCTCGCTGGCCAATGTCGCGGCCAATTCGAACAGCACCAAGCCGCTGCTCTACAAATTGTC
>JBEEIB010000322.1:0-19191 GCA_041167675.1 Verrucomicrobiota bacterium | reverse complement strand
TCCAACCCTTTGCTGGTAACTCGGGGTGCGAACTCGCAGTCTCGAAACGTATTTCTTGATCAACCGGTGCTCGGCCGGATAATCCACAAATGGTCCGCGGGCTACACGCCGCAGGGCCGCGCTGGAGATATTTGCTCCGACTTCCGCGCCGAGCACTAGTCCCATGTGTGCTCGATCTTCTGGTACAAAAGCGATACCCGCCATGACGGCATCCTTCGGCCGCCGAAAACGCACTTTGCGTTCTCTCAGGTAAACCTCGCCGCTCTCCGCCGGTGGTGAACCAAATATGCCGAGCGCCATTTCACTTCGTCCCGCCCCGATAAGTCCTGCCATTGCTACAATCTCGCCGCGGCGCAATTCGAAACTGATATTTTCGTACTGACCTTTCTTCGAGAGGTTCTCGACCCGCAGTACAACTTCTCCTTTCGGCTCAACAGAATGGCGGTGAAAAGCGAGGAGTTCGCGCCCAACCATAAGTCGTATGGCTTCTGCTTCTGTCGTCTCTTTGATTGGAACCGTACGGACATGCCGGCCGTCGCGCAACACCGTGAGCGTGTCGCAAAGGGAAAAAACTTCGGGGAGGCGATGAGAAATGTAAAGGATGGTAACACCGTTCGCTTTGAGATCGGCGATGACGCGAAATAGAATCGCCGACTCGGTCTCGGATAGACTGGAAGTTGGCTCATCCAGGATAAGGAGGCGCGGATTCCGGACCAGGCTCTTGCAGATTTCAATGAGTTGTTGTTGGGCAACCGTGAGCGTGCTCACGATGGTGTCGGGGTGATGCTGAAGTCCCAACCGGCGCAGAACGCCGAGCGTCCCAGCCTTCAGCTTTTCCCGATCAAGGAAAACGCTGGAATGCTTCGGTTCCATGCCAAGGAAAATATTTTCGGCAATGGAAAGGTTGGGAGCCAAATTTAACTCCTGGTAAACGATGGCGATACCTTTCGCCTGCGCCTCAGCTGGATCGCTGAACTTGATAGTCTCTCTAGCGAATTCAATGCTTCCCCCATCAGGCTGATGCACCCCTGCGATAATCTGCATGAGTGTGCTCTTTCCAGCACCATTTTCACCGATCACCGCATGAATGCTTTCTGGTTCAACTTCAAAGGTGACCTCCCGCAAAGCCTGAACCCCAGGAAAATGCTTTGAGATTCGGTTTATCTTTAGGATCGGGGGCATAGATCAGCGGGTAGGGATGCGCTCCTGCGCGACCGATGCGCACGCATGAAACAGGTCGACCGCGCGTACTATTTCATTAGCGTTCATTGGTGTCCATCCGCCATTAAACAGACGCGCGGGAGCGCATCCCTACCGATGCGAAGGCTGGAGCCTTCGCCTACTTTAAGAATTGATCGACGTTAGACGAAGTCACCACATCGACCCCGGTATCCACGACAGCGGGAACAGTTTTTCCCTCGGTGAGGTCGTTCAGGATGTCGACGCTCTTAACGCCCATCGCGTACGGCCGTTGGCCGATCAGACCATTGCAAGCTCCTTGTTTCAGAATCTTGAGCTCCTCCGGGAGGGTATCGAAAGCAATCACCACGAATTTTTTCGCCTTGATATCATCCTTGTGTTTGCTGATCGCGCGCAGGTAGGCCTCGGGAGCGCCGAAAAGCGGCCAACCACCGGAAAAGAAAAACCCGTTAAGATCAGGATACCGGGTCAAAGTGTCCTGGATAATTTGGATCGATTTCGCAGCGTCGTCGTTGCAGGGGAAAGGCGAACCCGGAATTTCGGTATATTCGCCTCCGGCTTCCTTAAGGGCCTTGCGGAATCCGTCGCCGCGTTGGTTGTGGTTCACCGATGCCAGACCGCCGGTTATCACTGCGAACTTGCCTTTCGGTAACGCCGTCGCGAATGCTTTTCCCGCTTCATGTCCGCCTTGCTCGTTATTAGTGCCAACAAAGGAGACACGCTGTGACTTAGGAGAATCGGCGTCGAATGTGATCACTTTGATTCCTTTTTTGATGGCAGCTTCGATCACTCCAATGACGGAATCGCCGTCCATCGGAGCAACGGCAAAACCATCAACTCCGCGGCTCACCAGGTCCTGCAAGACCTGTACCTGTTTGGCCGCATCAGCGGTATCGGGTCCGGTGTAGATAACGTTGACACCGAGTTTGGCGCCCTCTTCTTTGCAGCCCTTTTCCACATCGTTGTAGAAGGAGATGCTGATCGACTTCGGAACGATGGCGAATGTCTTTTGTTTTCCGGCAGCGTAAGCGCCGGTCAGCAAGGCAAGTGAGCAAGTCAGGACGCCTGCGAAAAGAAACAATGGATGGTTTTTCATATGTTATAGGGGGATGGTTTTGGTGGATACCGCCACCTCCCGCCACGCTGGCGGGGTTACTCGGTTCGAAAATCTCTCAATCATGACGTAAGAGCTTCCGAAAATAGTCGATGGATACGGCGAGAATGATCACCGCTCCGACGAAGACACCTTGCCAGTACGGATCGATGCCGAAGAGCAACAGACCGTTCCGCAATACTTCTAAAATGATTGCACCGATAACGGTACCAAGAATCGTTCCTTCGCCACCGGCTAGATTCGCGCCACCGATTACGGTTGCGGCAATGACCGCCAGTTCTTCTCCCGTCCCTAAGTCAGCAGTGACGCTAGATAAATAGCTGTACTGCACGAGTCCGGCGATTCCTGCGACCAGCGCAGATAAGATGTAAACGATGATTTTGAGTCGATCGACGCGGAGACCGGTCAAACGCGCGGTTCTCTCGTTTCCTCCGACCGCATAAACGTAGCGTCCCCACACTGTACGCGACAAAAGGATCCAAAAGAAAACGGCGGTGATGCAAAAGATAATAAATGGATTCGGAATTCCGAAAATGTCGCCACCGCCGAGCGAGAGAAAGGACTGGTATTCGTCACCAAATATCGAAATCGGCCGTCCGTGCGTGATGATGAGAGCGAAGCTTCTCGCGATGGCCAGAGTCGCGAGTGTTGGTACGAAGGGCGACATCTTTAGACGAGTGATACAGAGCCCATTCAGGAGTCCGATTCCCGAAGCCCCCACCAAACTAGCGAGAATCGCGAGAGGGATGGGCCAGCCGTGGGTCAGAAGAAAAGCGACGATGACTGCTGACATTCCCCAGACCGACCCAACCGATAGATCGATGCCGCCGGTGAGGATGACCAAGGTCATACCCATCGCGACGATCCCCACAAAAGAGAAATTCCGGGTGATGTTCGTGATGTTCCCGATGTCACGAAACTGTGGGACGAAAATAGCCAGGACCAGCAGCATCAATGCGAGCGCACCAAGAATTCCAATTTCGCGGGGAAGCCGAAAAGTTCGGCGAGGCACTGCTTTTTCTGGATGGGGCGGAGCCACCACTTCGGAATTCATCTGGGGGATCGAAACGTAGACTAAAGCGTTATGGAGGATTTTTCCCGAGATTCAAACAAATTCATCCTAAGACTAAAGTAAACGGACGAACTGTGGATATAACGATTTACTTTGACAATCCAGGCATTTCCAATCCATTTCTAAAAGCAATAAATTCGAAAGACCGACTGCTCGCGTGTTCCCCCTTGATCCTTGACCATCGAAAGAAAGGCTTCGCGTGAAGCTTGCCAGCGACTTTTGCAGCTCGAGGTGTGATTGCCCGAAAAATTGACGCCGCGCAGGGCGAACAGAAAACGACCGGCGCTGCCGTGGCGCCGGTCAGCACGAACCAATAGCAATCTATGATCGATAAAGAAACAATCGGTGTGGCTTTTCTCGGCGTGGGTCGCATGGGAGAAACTCATCTTCGAAATATAGCGGCGATCAGCGGGGTCAAGGTCATCGCGGTAGCTGATCTCATTGCAGAAAGGGCCGAACGTGGCCGCGTGATGGCAGGGGCTGAACTGGCGGTGAACGACAGTGCGAAAGCGATCGAACATCCCTCGGTCGATGCCGTGGTCATTGTGACGCCCACTGGCACGCACGCGCAGTTGATCGAGTTGGCAGTCAATGCCGGCAAAGCAGTTTTTAGCGAGAAACCAATTGCCCTGAACCTGGCCGAAACCCTACGGGTGGTACAATTGGTTCGAGAGCGCAAGGTCCCAGTACAGTTGGGCTTCATGCGGCGGTTTGATCCTGGGTACGCGCGGGCAAAAGCCAAAATCGAAGCCGGAGAGTTGGGTAAGCTCGAAACGTTCCGGGCTTTGAGCCGTGATACTTATCCGCCCAGCCTGGAATTTTTGCTGGGAAGCGGTGGGCTCTTTTTGGACATGTCCGTGCATGACCTTGATCTGGCTCGATTCCTAGTGGGTGAGGTGGAGGAGGTTTACGCCTGGGGCAGTGTACTGATTGACGAACGGTTCGCGCAGGCGAACGATGCCGACACTGCGGTCACTCTCCTGAAATTCAGGAATGGGGTTTTGGGTGTGATGGAAACTTCGCGGCGGTCCAATTGGGGATACGACATCCGCACCGAAGTGGCTGGTTCGGTGGGTAAAGTAGTAGTTGAGGCGCCCCAGAAGACACCGCTGCACTTCGCCAAGGATTTTGCCTCTAGCTTCGATCATTATGAGAATTTTCCAGACCGCTTCGAATTTGGTTACCGCCTGGAGCTCGAGGCGTTCTTTGCGGCTTTGCGCGAGGGTCGAACTCCGGGACCCGGTCCCGAAGATGCGCTGGAGACGCTTCGCTTGGCCTTGGCCGTGACAAAGAGTTGGCGCGAAAAACGGCCGGTGAAAGTTTCTGAAATCACCGCCTGATCTTTCAAATAAAATGGTTCTTAAAATAACTAAACCAACCTCGTTCTCTCACCGCGCAGACAAGCGGTCGATCAAACTAAGATGGAAAAAAGGATAGTTGTGGCGCTAATGGGAGCCGGACGGGCCGGGCGAGAACACGCGACCAATTTAGGTTCGCTTCCAGATGTCCGCGTCGCGTTGATCTGCGACCCCGTGACCGCGGCCGCGCAGAATGCGGCCAAATTAGCCCGGGCGGACAAAATCACCGAGTCGGTCGACGAGGTTTTCGACTGCAAAGACATCGAAGCCGTGATCATTAGTACGCCAACCGAGACTCACGCGGAATACATGGAGCGGGCGGCGAAGGCCGGAAAAGCTATTTTCTGTGAGAAACCGGTCTCGCTCGATTTAGCGCGAGCAACGCAGGCCCTCGAGGTTGTGAAAGAGTGCAAAGTCCCCTTTCAAATCGGCTTCGATCGCCGGTTCGATCCGGGGCACGCGGAGGTGAAACGTCAAATAGATGCAGGAGCGCTAGGCCAAATCGATCAATTTCTCTCCGTGTCGCGGGACCCAGCACCACCCACTAAGGAATACATGGCGAAAAGCGGTGGGCTGTTGATTGATTCGGCTATCCACGACTTTGATATTGCCCGATTTTTCGTCGGGGAAGTCGAAGAGGTAATCTGTTGGGCCAGCGTTCGGTTCTGCGAATACGCCGGCGAGGTGGGGGACGTCGACACTGCGACTACATTGCTGAAGTTCAAAAATGGAGCCCAAGGAGTGGTTCAAAACTGTCGCCGAGCCGCGTACGGTTACGATGTGATGACCGAAGTCTCTGGTGAGCAGGGAAAGTTCGTCATCCACGCCGAGTCGAAGACTCCCACCTATCATTTCCGAAAAGGAGGCTGGGAGAGGGACTACTATTATTTTTTCATGGATCGGTTCGGTCCGGCCTTTCGCGCCGAATTGGTCGCTTTTTTTGAGGCCCTCTCTTGCGAGCACCCATTGTCACCGGACGCCACCGACGCTCTTGAATCTTTGAGGATTGGTGTAGCGGCGACGCGTAGCCTGAGAGAAGGGAGGCCTGTGAAAATCGCAGAAGTTGGCACCGAGCGAGTGAGAGAAAGTTGATTGCGCAGCCTAGTTTGAAGAACCATGGAATCCCAAGAAAAACCGATCCATAAGACACATCCCAGGGCGGTGAATCACGTGGGCGTGGGCGTCTCCGACATTGAAAAGGCAATTCACTGGTATCAGGAGATACTCGGTTTCACCCTCTTGAAAGGGCCAGTGGAGGTACATGCAGACCAAGGTTACCGAGGAGAGGAAGTGCACGATGTACTGGGGCCGGAGTTTCGGTCAATGCTCCAGGCTCACCTGACGACGGCCAATGGGTTGGGCATTGAACTTTTCCAGTTGCTTGATCCGCCGCACGAGCGTCGGGAGCGTTCTTTGGAATACTGGAAGAACGGCTTTTTCCATATTTGTGTAACCGATCCGAACATCGAGGAACTGGCCAGTCGTATTGCAGCCTCCGGTGGTCGCCAAAGGTCAAAGATTTGGCGGATAGATTCGACCACGAACGAGTATCGGCTGTGCTATTGCGAAGATCCGTTCGGCAACATCATCGAGATTTATACCCACAATTACGAAACTTTATACGGAGGTATGAAGGTGGGCCAATCAGAGGCAAAGTAAGTGCACTGTTCCGACTCTCGGTTAGGGAGCTTCTCGCGTGTCGGTTGGCCTCGAATTGTGTTGCGATCTTAACTTCGAATAAATATCGTTTCGAAAGTAATTAGAAACCTCTGCGAGGGTACTGGTGTAAGTGCTCAAACCGACCCACGCCCTCGCGCCCCCCTCAAGAACAAATGAAAGAAAACCTCTCAAAGGCATGGACGATAACGTCCTTGTCCATTTTCGTTAAGAAGCCGCTACTTACTCTCGGTCTGGTTGCGTCGCTGGCCGCGTTGGCCTCCGGCCAAACGAAGTTTGTGAAGAAGAATCCAGTCAAAATCGGTTACTCGGTTTTCGACATGCAGCAACCCTACTGGCAGGCTTATACCAAAGGAGTTCAAGACGCCTGTAAAGCGGCTGGCTATCAATTCATCCTTTCCGATCAAAAGAGCAACCAGCAAGCTGAGGTGTCGGGAAGTATCGACCTGATTAACCAGGGGATTAGCGCTCTGATCAATTCACCGATTGAGCCGGCCGCTTTGCCGGCAGTCATCGACAAGGCGCATCAGGTGAATATTCCGGTCGTGATTGGCGACGTCGGTGTAGCGGGTAAATACGATGCGTTCATCGTATCGAACAATGAAGATGGGGGTAAGCTGGCGGCGCAGTACATGATTGAGCATCTCAAAGACAAGTCCGGGTCGAAAGAGGTTCTAGTCATTGAATTGCACCCTGGCGCGGCGGTAGGTGGGCCACGAACCAAAGGGTTTGTCGATGAAATCAAGAAACACTCGGACTACAAAATAGTCGCATCGCTTAACGGGAACGACACGGTGCAAGGAGGTTATCAGGCGACGCAGAATACGTTGTCGGCTAATCCCAACCTCTCAGGGATCTATGCAACGAATGACCCGGAGGCCGAAGGAGCGGTCCAGGCACTGAAGGCGGCGGGCAAGAACGGAGTGAAGGATGTGTTTTTAGTCGGGTTCAACGGTGATCCTCCGGCGCTGGAGCTGATTAAGAATGGTGAGATGGCCGCTACCATCCGCCAGGACCCTTATGGTCAAGGTCAAAAATGCGTTGAGATCGCCACGAAATTCATGAACAACGAGCCTGTCGAATATTCGGATCCCGCGACCAAATCAGTCTTTTTTCCGGTGAAGGTAATTGATAAGGAAAACGTCGATCAGTTTCTCCAGAAGTAGAAAGCGAAAGGACTACGGACGATAGTAGCCGCAGCTTCCAACTGCGAGGGCTGCGGCGTTCTGCACCTGGATGATGCGTCTACGTGCGCGAGCACCGGGCAGCATTGTTTGATGAAAATGGAAAAGACATGGTCCTTATTTCTATTCGCCTAGCGAATCTCCACCAGATCATCCTCACGGCCAGTCGTCCTGTCACTATAACCGCTATCTATCCTGCCCGATTCCTCCGGATAGCTGGCCACGGAGGCTGAGATGGGAACAGATCAGACATCTCACCGGGAGCCGATCCTCAGTCTGACTGGGATTTCGAAGCAATTCCCAGGGGTAAGAGCCTTAGACAACATCGATTTCAGTCTCCTGGCCGGAGAGGTTCACGCGCTGATGGGAGAAAATGGGGCTGGCAAAAGCACATTGATTAATATCATCAGTGGCCTTCTGCAGCCGACATCTGGAAAAATTTGCGTGGCCGGCGAAGAGGTAGTTTTCGCCAACGCGATCCAAGCACAAAAGGCTGGCATCAGCACTATCACGCAAGAATTTAATCTGGTCCCTCAGCTGACTGTGGCTGAGAATATATTTCTTGGTCGCGAACCGACGGGGCGAATCGGGTTGTTGAATTGGCGTGAGATCAAACGCCACGCTTCGGAGGTGCTCAACGAGCTTGGGCTCAACGTACCCTTAGGTCAGCGTGTCAGCTATCTGAGTGTCGGAGACCGGCAACTTGTCGAGATCGCGAAGGCGCTGTCGATGGAGTTCCGAATCATTACAATGGATGAGCCGACGGCAGCCTTGAACGCCGCCGAAGTGGCACGTCTTTTCGAAATTATTGAAAAACTAAAGGAACGAGGAATCGCCGTTCTTTATGTTTCTCATCGGCTCCGAGAGATTTTCCGGATTGCGGATCGGGTGACCGTTCTGCGAGATGGGAAACGAGTTGATACCCGACGCCTGGATGAACTGAACGAAGACGAGGTTGTTACGATGATGCTCGGCCGTGCTCTCAGAAAAGAGGCGACCATCTATCAGGCAATCCCGCTCTCCGAACAAGCCGCTCTTTCCGTTAAGGACATCACGGTTCCGGGTTTCATTACCAACGTCTCGTTTGACTTACGCGTAGGTGAGGTAATGGGCTGCGCTGGTTTGGTCGGATCCGGACGCTACGAGTTAACGCGTGCGCTCTTCGGCCTTCAGCAAATTTCCGGCGGTGAGGTCGGGATTAAGGGTCGGCCTGTCGTGCTTAACTCAACGAGTGATGCGATTCGTCACGGCATTTACATGCTGCCGGAAGAACGGAAAGTCGAAGGCATTTTCCCGGATCTAACGGTCCGGGAAAACCTCTTAATCAGCGCCAAGCGATTGTTTCGGCGACTATCAGAGCTGTTGATCAATCCGCGCGAAGAAGAAAAGCAGTATCAAGGGATGCGAAACTCGCTGGATATCCGAGCCTCAAGTTCAGTACAGAGAATAACCAAACTGAGCGGAGGAAATCAGCAAAAAGTGATGCTTGGGCGAGCCTTGATGAGCAACTCGCGGATCTTGCTATTGAATGAACCTACTCGTGGTGTTGACGTTGGGACCAGAGTCGAAATTCATGCTGTCATTCGTAAGTTAGCTCAGAGTGGCTACTCAATTATCGTAAGTTCATCAGACATCCCCGAGCTGGTTAGTGTCAGCGATCGCTGCCTGGTCTTGAGTGCAGGGCGGACGAAGGGGTTGTTGAATCGAGCACAAATTACCGAGGACAACATTACCGCGCTTGCCATCGGTCAAGAAATTACCGGAGATAACCAATGAGTAACCCTCCTAAATTGCTAAACTTCCGGGCCATCTTCAGTGTAGCGAACGCGACGCGCTTCATTCAAGTTGCCGAAAGCCTTGGTGTCTTCGCTTTACTGTTGATCGTCGTGATTGCGGCATCGATTATCGCGCCGGGGTTCTTTACCTACACCAATCTCACTAACACGCTGATTACCGCCTCCATTACAGCGGTTACTGGTTTGGGCATGACCTTTGCCATAGCCATGGGCGGGTTTGATCTCTCGGTTGGATCGGTTCAAGTATTGACCGCGATCGTGGTCGGGAGTCTGCTTTCGCTGATTGATCCGCCGCTGGCGATTCTTGGCGCCCTGCTCACCGGTCTAGCACTCGGGCTTCTGAATGGAGCCTTAATCAGTAAACTCAGGCTTCCTGCTTTTGTAGTGACATTTGGTATGATGAGCATCGTCCGCGGTGTCGCGCTGTTAGTTACCCAAGGACAATCGGTAATGGTCACTAAGCATGGCGAATTTGGATTGCTTAATAACGGTAAAATCCTTGGGCTACCGGTACCTTTCATTATCATGATGATGGTGTTGGTTGTCCTCAGTGCTCTGCTTAAGCACACACCTTTTGGACGTCACGCTTGCGCCATCGGTGGAAATCGCGGAGCCGCGATTGTTTCCGGCATCAGTATCGATCGTGTCACCATCGCGGTATTTGGGCTCGTCGGTGTAACCGCGGCTATTTCCGGGGTTATGCTTACCTCCCAACTAATGATCGTGGATGCAACGCTCGGAACCGGCTTTGAGCTTCAGGCGATCACCGTCAGTGTTCTGGGTGGTACCAGTCTCTCTGGGGGGCACGGCAATCTGGTAGGAACCGTCTTCGCCGCGTTGCTCTTAGCAACGATTGCCAGCGCTCTGAACATTTTAAAGGTGGTCTCGTTTTATCAATACCTGGCTCTGGGAATGCTGTTGATATTCGCATTGGCAATCGATACGGCGCGTCGCGCCTTCATTGCCAAATCGCTGCTGAGCCGCGCCTAGATGTATTACCATGGACCTGAGCCAAACAGCGAATCGGAAGATCGATGCTCAACGTGCTTACGGGATCTCTCTCTTGAGCTTCTTGACCAGGTACTATATTCAATCCCTGCTGGTCGTCTCGGTGGTAATTCTGGGGGCCGTGAATCCGTACTTCAGAACCATGGCAAATTTAGAGAATATTCTCCTCCAAGCTTCGTTTGCCGGAATCGGGGCTGCCGGTATGACACTCTTAATTGTCTCGGGCGCGTTCGATTTGTCGGTCGCCGGTTTACTGGGACTCTGCGGCGTTCTGATTTCCGAACTGCTACCTTCCCTGGGCGTAGTCTTAACTGTGGTGGCTGCTTTATCGTTCGGTGTTCTGTTGGGTTTGCTCAACGGTCTGGTGGTTACTAAACTGCGAATCCCTGCTTTCATCGCCACCTTAGGCATGATGAACGTCTACCTGGCGCTGGCATTTATCTGGACCCAGGGAAGCCGAGTCATCTCTGTGTCAGATCCTGACTTTAATATCCTCGGGACTGGAACTTTGGTTGGCGTTTTGCCGATACCGTTTCTGGTGATGATTATAGCGTATCTCGTCTGCTATGGGATTCTTAATCGAAGTGTTTATGGCCGTTGCCTGCGCGCCGTCGGGAGCAGTGAAATTGCAGCACGGACGGCGGGCCTTCCGGTTGACCTGATCCGCATTCTGGCGTTTGCCATCGTTGGTGGTTGTACTGCATTAGCCGGGGTTTTTCTTACGGCGGAACTATCCTCCGCCAGCGCCATAATGGCTACCGGCTACGAATTAACGGTAATAGCGGTGGTGGTGATCGGAGGCACCAGCTTGAAGGGGGGAGAAGGTACCCTTTTCGGCTCGTTCACTGGCGCCCTGTTTTTCGCTGTCATCAGCAGCGCGCTCAACATTCTGAATGTTGCAGCCTATTGGCAATATGTCGTGACCGGTGTCTTCCTTATCAGTGCGCTCGGGGTGCAAGCGCTGCGCAGCTATATCTTGGTTGAGTAACGACAAGTGGTTTTGGCAGCCGCCGGATGGCGAAGTGTTATTCGCCGGCGTGAAGCTGCCGACAGAAGAAGTAAATTACCGGCTCTGCACGATTCTCGGACTCCGGTATGAGCTGGACGACCCGAATTGTGTTGCGACCTGAGCTTCGAATACATATCGTTTCGAAAGTAATTAGAAACCATTCGCGGGTAGCTGGCATTTGCGCTCAATACCAAACCGGCGACTCGCTGAACGAACCCCCCTAGAACCAATGAAAGAAAATATCTCCCACCGGTCGCCGCAGACTAAAATGGCAGGGGCGACAAGGCTCATATCGATATTCGTCGGCAACCACAACTCCATGCTGACGCTCGCTCTCGTGGTAGCGACGAGTTTCACCGTAATAACCGTCCGTGCCGCCGAGCCGGTCATCGGAATTCTGCCAAAGACAATCATCGGCGACGTCTTCATGAAAAATATGTCCGATGCGGCAGTGGCAAAAGGCAAAGCGCTCGGGGCAAAAGTAGAAGTCTACAGCGTCTCCAGCCATGAAGCGGTAGAAGAACAAGTGTCGGCGGTTGAATCGTTGATTTCGCGAAAGGTCGACGCGATCATTCTTGCCGCGGTTGACAGTAAAGGCCTTGCTCCGGTCGTAGACAAGGCGACCGCCGCTGGTATTCCGGTCATCCTGGCCGACTCCGGAGTACAAGGTGCGAACTACGTGACGGTCGTTCAGACCAACAATATCGCCGCCAGCAATTTGGCAGCTGATTATACTGCAGCCTTGCTAAGCTATCAGGGTAAGGTCGCGCAACTCGAGGGAGAGCCCGCCTCCGAAACGGCACAGTTGCGGAAGAAGGGCTTTCACGAGGAACTCGCCAAGTACAAAAACATTCAATTGGTTTCTTCGATCACCGGCCATTGGACAACTCCGGGTGCGGTCGAAGCAACCGAAGCCATTCTCAAGTCAAATCCAGACATTAATTTGATCTTTGCGTCGTCCGACCTAATGGCGGTTGGAGCTGCCGGCGTATTGGAGCGAGAGGGACGTAAAGATGTTCTAGTGCTCGGCTTCGACGGAATTCCCGAGGGTGTCGCGCTCATCAAGCAGGGCAAAGCCGTTGGTGATGTTGCTCAGAACGCCAAAGCGATGGGCGAAAAGTCTGTCGAAATAGCCCTACAGGTTATCAAAGATAAGGGCGCGGCAGCTAGCATTCCGAAGGTGATCGACTCAGGGTTCATCCTTGTTCATCCCTGGAATGTGGACGCATACTCAAAAGCGAATTTCGGTCAATAGAAGGGTGAAGGCCCGGAGTTTGTTTGAGGTCCTTGGGCGGCGCCAGAATTCTTGCGTCAGAGAGATTGCGTCCGACCGGGTACTATCCTCACGGTCCAGCCGATTGCCCATAGCGAGGCAGAGGAAACAATATTGGTGGTCATCATGAACCCGGTTATTGAGATCAAGGGAGTGAAGAAGTCCTTCGGTGCAGTGGCCGCGCTGAAGGGGGTAGACCTTGAGTTCTATCTGGGCGAGGTGCTCGCTATCGTTGGCGACAACGGGGCCGGCAAGTCGACACTTATCAAGGTTTTATCCGGCGTCTGCGACATCGACGAAGGTAACATTCTCATCGACGGGCACGTCGTTAGCATCAAATCTCCTAAAGACGCCAAGCGGTTTGGTATCGAAACGATCTACCAAGACCTTGCTCTGTGCGACAATCTCGATATCCCATCGAACGTATTCCTCGGACGCGAGTTGACCAAGACAATCATTCCTGGCCTCTTCAAGGTGTTCGACCATAAATCGATGCGTCAGCGAACGCGAGCGCTCCTCGATGATCTGCGCATCGGAAGTCTCGAGAGTATGACCAGCCAGGTTCATAATCTTTCCGGAGGCCAACGCCAGTCGGTTGCGATTGCTAAGACAGTCTGTTTCGATGCCCGAATCATCATCATGGATGAACCGACGGCGGCTCTGGGCGTTACTCAGACCAGACAGGTGCTTGATTTGGCCAGGCGGCTCAGTGAGCGGGGATGTTGCGTGATCTATATCTCTCACATCATGCGCGACGTGTTAGAAACAGCTGACAGAATAGCTGTCATGAAAGCTGGGCGGGTAGTGGGCGTGCGCCAAAGCACGGAAACCGACAGTGACGAGTTAATTTTTATGATGATTTCCGGCGAGGATCGCAAATCGAGGCACTGAGGTGAGCATGAGGAGCGAAAAAGAGTTAGCCGAGGCCGAAATTGCGGCCATCGGAAAGAGCAAGCGTGTCCTGGTTGCTTACCAGGAACGCTGGTGGTGGGTGTTCAATCGCTTTGGTCCAGCCATCATGCTGTTGGCGGTGATAGCGGGCATGTCCATTGCTCATCCGGAATTTCTTACTGTTCCGAATCTCCTGACCATCGGTCTCCAGGCAGCGGTCCGGGCCATGCTTGCCATCGGCGTGCTCCTGGTAGTCATCAGCGGCGGCATCGATCTCTCAGTTGGAACTTCGATGTCCCTTTCCATGGTGACCATGGGTATGTACGTAATCAATGGCCACGGCTCGCTCTATGTTGGCATGCTAATCGCGATGGCTACTGGAATCCTGGTTGGTCTGGTCAACGGAACGCTCATAGCTTTTCTCCAGTTACCACCGTTCATCGTCACGCTCGGGATGCTCGGCATTGCCCAAGGCCTCGCGCTGACGTTAAGCAACGGCTTCTCCATGTACGGGTTTCCCAAGGAGTTCGGTTTTGTCGGTGGCGGCCAGCTGCTGGGTATTCCGGTGCCAATTATCATCCTTGCCGTGGTAGCGCTGGTAGCTTCTTTCATTGCTCGTGAGACGAAATTGGGACGATACGCTTACGCGGTTGGCGGCAGTGAAGAGGCCGCCAGACGCGCGGGAATTCCAGTTCGAGGTTTCAAAGTGGCCATTTACGCATTTTGTGGCTGCCTGGTGGGAATGGCCTCTATCGTGCTCGCTTCTCGCATTAACTCGGCTCATCCCGGTGTCGGCCTCGGCTATGAGCTGGACGCAATCGCCGCCGTGGTCATTGGGGGCGCGAGCTTGGCAGGAGGACGTGGCAATGTGAGCGGCGCTATCATCGGCGCACTAATGATGGCGGCCATCCGCTTTGGCCTGAATGTGATGGCGGTTACACCATTCATTCAACAGATCGTTATTGGCGCAATTTTAATTATCGCGGTCTATCTCGATCGGCTGCGCATTTTGCAGGAAAGGAAGCTTGATAAATTGAGAGCAAGATAGCGGGTAATCTGCAATCCAAGTCGGAACGTTTTTCGCCCAAACAAGACTATGATTTGTATCCATTTGCTTCGGCGTTTGGCTAGATCGGCGTCCTCCCACGGAGGAGCAAACCCAAGAAATACCCAGATATGATCATTGAAGCTATTGGCCGCCGGCTTCGACTGGCAGTCATCGGCGGCGGTCCCGGATCCGTAATTGGGGAGGTTCATCGTGCCGGTGCACGTCTTGATGGTTATTACGACATTGTGGCTTCCGCTCTTTCCTCTGACCCGGAGCGATCTCGGCGGTACGGCCGCGCCATCGGGGTTTCCGATGAACGCAACTATCCATCGTGGTGCGAGTTGATCGAAAGCGAGGCAAAGCGGAAAGATCGGATCGACGTCATTGCTGTAATGACGCCGAATGACAGCCACTACGATATCTGCTCCTTGGCACTGGATACTGGATTCCATGTTGTCTGCGACAAACCGTTAACGACGGATCTTACTTCGGCGGTAGATCTTGCGCGCAAGGTCAGGGCAACCGGGCTCGAGTTCTGCCTTACCCACTCCTACACTGCATATCCGATGGTGCGCCAAGCCCGAGCTATGGTTCGCGCAGGCGCGATCGGGTCCATCCGCCAGATTCATCTTCAATATGTTCAAGGATACCTGGCCTCTGAGGATGTGCCCCCCGGATGGCGACTTGATCCAGCGCGGGTTGGCGGCTCGATGATCCTGATTGACATCGGAACTCATGCTCATCATTTGGGTGCTTACGTAACGGGGCTTGATGTTGAAAGCCTGTGCGCTGACGTAGGACATGTCGTTCCTGGCCGTAAAGTGGACGACTACGTTTCAATGCTCCTACGATATGCGAACGGCGCGCGTGGCTCGATGTGGGTGACGAACGCGGCCAGTGGCGCCGAGCACGGGCTGTGTTTTCGTATTTTTGGCGAGACCGGAGGTCTCGAATGGTATCAAGAGGACCCAAATCGATTGGTACACCGTAAAAGAGACGGCCTGGAGGAGGTTATTACGCGGCGTCAGGATTCACTGATCAGCGAGGACGCCAGGCGGGTGACACGCGTACAAATTGGTCATCCGGAAGGCTACATTGAAGCCTTTGCTAACCTTTACTCTGATTTTGCGAGGACCATAGTGGCAAGAATGAGTAGCGAGCGGCCCAGTGAGATCGATCGCCCTTTCCCGAACGTCGAAGACGGCGTGAAGGGCTTGGCCTTTGTCCAAGCCGCGACGCAAAGTTCCGCTATGCGAGCATGGAAAGCCGTCGAAGTACCGTCAATCTAATGATAGGCTTAGAGCATCGGGATCTGCTCCTACGCTACTTTGCCAAAAGCGCTGACACATCGAGGAGGATGCCGGCTAGCACTTAGTCTTCCCTTTCGGATAACTATCTCTTTCGTTTTCTATCTAAGGTCAGAGCGTCTTTTTGCGGCCGGGTTCGTGCTGATTCCTTGAGGGCGTTCGCACCTTTTGCGTCAGAATTCGAATCTGCTCCGCGAACGTCTACGATTCGAAGCGTTGCACCCGCAGCCTCAAGGCTTTTTGCTTTGCTGCTGGAGAGGTGGCTATCCGTAATGGTCAAGTCAATATCGCGCAGGCGCGCAAAACTGGTAAGACAATTGTGTCCGTATTTGGAGGAGTCGACCAGCACATAGATTTCGTCAGCTACTCGCATGATTGCCTCTTTAATCTGAGCGTCCTCAGGATTCGGTGTGCTGTGGCCTTTTTCGGCAGTAAATCCGGAACTACCTAGAAAGGCCTTGTCCGCACGGTATCGGTCGAGGATCGTCAGTGTTTCTCGCCCGAGTAAAGCCAGGCTTTTGTTTCTGACGAAGCCACCTAAAAGGAGGATGTCATAACCCGCGCTAGACAATTCCAGGGCGACCGGGACGGAGCAGGTAATGATAAATGCAGATCTTACCTGCTCCTTCAAAAGCTGAGCTAAGGCGAGCGTGGTGGTGCCGGCGTCCAGGATAATAGTGTCCCCGTCTTTGATGTATCCTAATGCTGCCGCGGCAATGGCGCGTTTCTCTTGACGGCACATCTGAACGCGCTCAAAGAAGGATTTATTGAACCTGCTGCGATGGGAGAAAACTGCTCCACCAAAGGTCCGGTGCAAAAGGCCTTCACTCTCCAATTCGTCCAAATCCTTCCGGATCGTGACCACGCTCACCGCAAACCGATCGGCCAAATCGCCTACATTCAAGGTGCCGGTCTCTTCCAGGAGATTTAGGATCTGCTGCCGCCGGGGTCCGGTCTTCACGAATTGTAAGCTCCTCTCATCAATTTCGTTAACGATCTTAGCCGTGTGCTCTCAAATCGGTCAAGGACGGGGGACCGAGTGCTCAAACGGCTAGCACCGCTTAAGATGGACTGACACGATAGCCCATCTTGATTACTAACTTATCTTTTGGGTAGGCCTACCCCGGGATCAGCGCGGTCTTGATACCTTGACGTTTCCAGGCAAGATCGAGCGCTTTTCCCCAGTCTTTCAGCGGAATTTCCTGGGTCACAATCTCGTTCACTTTGATCCGGCCGTTGTCGAGATAGCTGAGGGCGCGTTCGAACGAGTCAATCTGCGCAAAGGAGCCTTTAATCGTCAGTTCGTTCCGAAACACGTCAAATGGGTTGATGGAAATCGTGGCTTTTTCCGGGTACACGCCATAGATCAAAATTGTGCCGCGTCTCCGGACAAACTGGGTCGTTTCTTGGGCAACCGAGGGTGCTCCGGTCGCTTCGATAACAGCGTCGAATCCTTTCGGACTGATCTCGCGCAAGCGTTTTCGATGCACTTCGGGATCGTTGCGATCCATGGCGACAACTTGATCAGCGGCTAACTTGGCTACGAGATCGAGTTTCTGGCCGGCTGGCGCTGCAACCACGAGATTGGCCGCCCCGTTCAGCTTAAGCAGCTGCGCCATTACCTGTCCAGTTGGCCCTGCACCAAAAAGCAAAACGTCGCTCCCCGGCTTCAAATCGAGCACCTCAACGCCATGCACGGCACACGAAGTCGGTTCTACCATGATCGCTTCGCGCGGGGAGAGATTCTTGATCGGAAAAATTCGGTCAGCCTTGATTTTCAGATACTCCGCAAATCCGCCGTTCAAAGTCACACCATAGCTGCTCATTTTTTCGCAAAGCAGGTGATCGCCTCGCATACAATAAAAGCATTCACCGCAGGCCATATTACTGTTGCCGACCACGCGCTGTCCTTTTTTCAGGCCGTCAGCATGTGTTCCCACATCGACAATTTCTCCGGTAAACTCGTGGCCTGGGATCAGTGGAAAACGGGGCCCGAACTCGCCCTCATGAATATGTAGATCGGTGCCGCAGACTCCGCAGGCTTGTACCTTGATCAACACTTCATCGCTTTCCATTTTCGGATCGGGTACATCGCGGTAAACAAAATTTCTGGGAGAATCGTAGACGATCGCTTTCATGATGGAAGGAGAGTAGGGAAGAGGTTACTTTGCTACCACAAAAAGTTCAAACGAGTTCGTGAACAAGTGCATTGAAGAGTTGAGTGGCGACTGGCAGAAACGAAAAGGTGGCTAATTCTGCTTCCGCGGTGCTGTTCATTTTACTCCTGGCCCAGAACGCCCTCCTGGGCATGGATACATTTTCTACGCCGTGGATAGCCAATCTGACGGAGGAATCCGTCGAGTTTAATCTCACTGATTCCCGAACTGTCGCGGGCAGTTTCCAACTTCAACCAGGAACGATTTTGCAATACACGGTCGGTGCTCAGGAGATCGTGGCGTTCAGCCTGACTCGCGCCTCTAGTCAAGTTCAATCCTACGATCAGGCCAATCTCCAAAGACTTCGTTCGCGAGCAGGTGCGCCAAGAGATTATCTGCTGATCTCCTAGGTAGATTAAGAGAATAGGCACAAAATGGTCAAGCAGAGTCGCGCATCGAACTCAGTAAATTGGTAAAAAAGAATTGAGACCTCGGCGCGGACGGTCGGGCACCAGTGGATTACGGAGATGGCTATGAAAGCAAACCAAATTCAATCACATGGCGGCACGGAAGTCCTCAAGCTGATTGCTGCCAGCAATGGCGTGAAGAAGCTTGGGCCCAAGGAAGGCCGGACAAAGCAGGTCGGCGGGACGAAGCGGTGGCCCAAACGCGGGCAGACAGAGCTGAGCCGCTAATGAAACTTCGCCACCTGGAATATTTTGTCGCTGCCGCTGAGGAGTTGAATTTCACCCATGCTGCCGATCGGCTGCACGTGTCGCAACCGCCCTTTAGCAAGCAAATCCAAGACCTGGAGGGCGAACTTGGAGTCAACCTGTTCCAACGAGAACGGAAAGGAGTGGCGCTGACGGCAGCTGGCAAAGCATTTTTGATTGATGCGCGCGAGATCTTGCGAGCCTGCGATCAGGCAGTCAAAAAAGCCCAACGCATCAATAGGAGAGAACTCGGAGAATTAACCGTCGGTCATATGGCGGCGCTGACCCACGACTTTCTCGGCCAAGCGCTGGAGCTTTGGGAGAAGGTTTCGCCAGGAATCATCATCGACTGCGTGGAGATGGACCCAGAAGCGCAAGAACGCGC
>JBEEIB010000321.1:0-6122 GCA_041167675.1 Verrucomicrobiota bacterium | reverse complement strand
AGCCAGACCAAGCACAGCTCAACGAAAGACCCCGAAAGACCTTGCTCTATCAGACCCCAGCTGAGAAGTTCGCAGAATGTGTTGCAGCGATCAGTTGAACCCGCCGCGCAAAGCGGACGTTCATTTGCTAAGGAGCATCTGAACTACGACTGATAAGGAATGTTGAAAGCCTACCCGTCTGAAGCAGCAGCATTGGTATTGGTTACATATTATTCTAGAAATCGATGGATCGTCTGCTTAAGTCGTGCGAGCCGAAATAATCCTTGAGAGATTTCTGCGGGATTGAAAGCTGAAAATCCCAATAGAAGCCCTTGTTGGCGCTCCTTTCCGGCATAGTAGGGCGAAAGCGGACGGGTCACGACACCGGACTCGACGGCGATCTTTGAAAGAGCCTCGTCGTGCGCGCTGGGTATCAGATGCAGGACCACATGCATGCCGGTTTCGGTCGCGGTAACCGTCAGGTTCTCACCAAAAATCCCCTTCAGTCCTTCAACCAGTTGAACCTGTCTTGCACGGTAAAGTGTACGCATCCGACGAATATGCGCAACTAACAAGCCTCGGTGCATGAACTCCGAGAGGACCATCTGTTCGATAAGCGATGCGTGACGATCCACGACAGCACGTGCCTTTGCAAAAGATTCGGACAGATCGGACGGAACAACTACGTATCCAAGCCGAAATGACGGTAACAAAACCTTTGAGAAAGTTCCCAGATGGATCGTCCTGGCGCCAGCATCAAGGCCGTAGACTGATGGAGGTGTTCCGCCAGAATAACGGAATTCGTGATCATAGCCGTCTTCGACGATCCAACACCCGCATTTTCGCGCAAATCCTATCATCGATTCTCGTCGGACCATCGAGAGCGTAGCACCAAGGGGATAATGCCGCGACGAGGAGGTGAATATGATGCGAGGAGCCGGATGCACGTTGATCACGGCGCTAACGTCTATTCCCTCCGCGTCTACCCTGACGGGGTAGAGGGTCGCGCCATTCGCTGCAAAGACAGAACGCGCCCCGATATATCCGGGTTCCTCCAGCCAAACCGGATCGCCAACATCGAGTAGCATCCGACACACCAGGTCGAGACTTTGTTGCGACCCGGTTGTGATGATCACTTGGGTGTAATCGCAGTTCATCCCCTTCGAAGCGTTCAGATGTTGAGCTATCGCGCGACGGAGCGGTTCATATCCGGCATTTGAGGTGTCAGCGAGAATTTCACCGGTCAGGCGTCCCGACGTCTCGTTGAGAAGGCGAAGCCATGTTCTGATTGGAAATTCCCGCAAGTCGGGAAGATCGGGCATGAATGGTGTAGGGCGCTCCGAAAACTCACCCGTCGCTGAGGCTACAAGGCTCTTGCCCCGGCGCGAGAGAGATCGAAATGGATAACCGCCATACTCCGGTTTCCTATGCTCGTTCGCAAAAAGCCCGGTTGATCCGTCAGTTAATTCTGCAACAAAGGTTCCGGCCCCGAGACGACTGATTAGCAAACCCTCCTCGGTGAGAGCTTCGAAGACTTGTAGAACGGTATTTCGGGAAACACCGATCTCACCGGCAAATATTCGCGTCGATGGCAGCCGGATGCCAGCCGGAAGGCGGCCCGAAACTATCGCGGCGCGAAGCTTGCTCTCAATCTGCTGATGAATGGATTCTTGCGAATTTTCATCCAGCTCGATTGCGATCAACGATCCAGTGATTGCGGTTCTTGCCAAAGGCTAACTCGGATTTCAAACCTTAGTGGATTCGGAATATCTACAAAGTGGCCCTCACGCTACCGGTTCCCAATTCATAAAGTCCAATCAGCAACACCGCCAGTACAAACTCTGAGCAGCCGTCGCCGGGCGACTCTCGGACAAGCAAAAGTCTGCGCGCCGAATAGGCGCGCCGGCAAAGTCTTCGTTTGTCTTAACGAATTGTCAGCCCGCCGCGACGGCCAACCCGGAGATCGTGAACATGCCAAAGAATCGAGAAGTCAATGAAGTGCTTCATCGTTTTGAAGCCGGCGAAATGACGCGTAGGAACTTCGTTCGTTCGATGACGCTACTGGGTGTTTCAACATTTGTGACCAACGCGGTGATGCAGTCGCCGCTCGGCGCAACGCGCGCGTTCGCTGCCATGAGCGGTCCGGAGGAACGGGCGTGGGCGCTCGCCAAGGAGGCCGCGGCCAAGGCCAGTAAAAAGACACTGACCATCCTTATTCCGACCGGTTCGATCGGCAATATGACGCCGTATGTCGAGAAGTGGAAGAAGGAGCTCAGTATCTCCATCGAATTCATCGAGGAGCCCGACGAGGTCGTCCACACCAAAGGCATGCAGGAAGCGGTCGCAAAGACCGGACGCTACGATGTCATGATGCCGACCGCGATGTCTTATCCGGACTGGATCGATTCGGGAGTGATCTACGACCTGACGGACTGGGTCAAGAAGTACGATCCGGAGCTCTTCAACAAGGAGTGGGGCGTCGTCTTCCCCGCCAGCCATCACGCCCAGCTCTATAATGGTCGCGTCGCCGGCCTGTTGTGTGACGGCGACCAGATCACGTTGCTGTGCCGAGACGACCACCTCAAGAACGCCGACAAGATGAAGGCGTTCGCGGACAAGAACGGATATCCTCTTGCCGTGCCGAAGACCTGGAAGGAATATCAGGCGCTCGCTGAATTCATGCACGATCCCGCAAACAAGTTTTTCGGGAGCCTGGAATACCGGTCGCGCTACTATGTAAAGTGGATGTTCATGCAGCGGCTGATTTCGAAGGGCCGTCTGTATTTCGATCAGGACATGAATCCGACATTCAATTCGGACGAAGGCGTGGCGGCGCTTGAGGATATGCTGGCGCTCAATCCGTACCTGCATCCAGATGCCTTCAGCTTTACCTGGTCGTCGAACTATAACGCGTTCGGCCGCGGCGAGGGATTCATGAACATCGTCTGGCCGTCCGGATTCAAATATTCGAAGGCACCATCCACCGGTCCGGCGACGACAGGAAAGATCGCGGCAACGGTCATGCCGGCGGACAAGCTCAAGGACGGCTCTTTGCTTTACGCCGGAATGTTCTGCTGGGGCTACGGATACGCGGTGTCGAAGTATTCCGCCAATCCGGAGCTTTCCTATGCTTACGCGCAATGGATGACGTCTCCCACCATCTCGATGGACGCTATCCCTTATCTCGGAGGGTACTCCGATCCGTATCGCGCCAATCAGATGCTGGCACCGACCCAGCGCATGGTCGACACATATTCGAAGGAATATTTGCAGACGCTCTACGACAACATGGTCAACACCGTTCCGGACTTCTGTCTGCCCGGCGGTTTCGAATATCAGGACGCCCTCGACAAGGAGGTGCACTCCTGTATGACCGGCGAGAAGAAGCCGAAAGAAGCGCTCGATGCGGCGGCCAAGTCATTCGACAGGATCACGCGGCGCATCGGCAAGGACAAGGTCAAGATGTCGTGGCTCGCGCTCACGAAGAACCTCGCCGAGCCGATCAGAAAAGCGAGCGGCGCCGCCCAGTGGGGCTAAGCCGGCCCCACTTTGCGTCGGTCCGGGTGACGACCGGGCCGGCGCGTTCTGCCGCAAGTAACAGGATTCGACGATGAACGTCCTCACTTCCGCTCCGATCGCGAACGTGGCAACGGAGCATCGTCTGGCGTTGGCTTCCGAGGTAGCGCCCACGAAAGCCGCTCGGCCCTTCGCGTTGGCACGCATTCTGACGCTGCCTGGGCAGGTCGTATCGCTGATTGTTCTGGTCGTGCCGTTGCTCGTCGCCTTCTACATGAGCTTTACGAACTGGTCTCCCACGCACGGTTCGCTGCTGGCTGCCGAATTCGTAGGCTTCGACAATTACAAGGAACTGTTGGTCTACGACACCCGCTTCGTCGAGGCCGTGATCCGGACCCTTTTGATCTCGGCGATCTGCCTTGCGCTCGAATTTGTGCTCGGCCTCGGTCTCGCGGTACTGTTCCTGCGGGAATTTCGCGGCAAGTCGGCGCTGTTTTCGATCATCCTGACACCGATGATGATTCTGCCTGTCGTGGTCGGCTACACGTTCTGGATGCTGTTTCAGTCGAACGGGCCGATCAACCAGGTCATCGAATTGCTGCTGGGACACAATCCCAATATCCACTGGTTCAGAAGCGCGCCTCTTGCGGTCACGACCGTAATCGTGACCGAAGTCTGGCACTGGACGCCATTGTTCTTCCTGATCCTCCTGTCGGGGCTCAGCTCCATTCCGGAAAATCCGGTGCGGGCTGCGGTGATTCTCGGCGCGAGCCCGCGACAGGCTTTCTGGCGTATTGTGTTTCCGATGCTGAAGTCGGTCATCGTCGTGGCTTTCGTGATCCGCTCGATGGAGATTATCAAGCTGTTCGACGAAGTCTTCATGCTGACGAGAGGCGGGCCCGGCACTTCGACCGAGACGATAAGCCTTTATATCTACAAACTCGCCTTCAGTGACTTTCAACTGGCTTACGGGGCCGCGGCTGCATTTCTGGTGCTGGTCGGCACCTTGCTGCTGATTCATCTGCTACTGACGCCCGTCCGCGACCAGCTGCTGCAAGGACGGCGCTGATGCCCCGCAAAACGCTGTCCTGGCCGCTGGCCGTTGTTCTCGTCGGTGCGTTGGTCATCACGCTGTTTCCGGTCTTCTGGATCGTGATGACGGCGCTCAAGCCTCCGACCGACTGGAACGCGGTCCCCGCTATTTGGGTGCCGTCGCACCCGACGATCGTCAATTTCCGGACGCTGTTCGATCCCGACGCGATCCGGGAATATGGTGTCGGCGGTGTCAGTCAGGCCGCGACGTCAGCGGTGCGCGGCTCGTTGCTGGCTTCGATCGTCGCCACCGCGCTGTCGATTTTGATAGGATTGTTCGCAGCCATTGGACTGGCGCGCTACGGCAACGGCGGCCGATCGACCGCGCTGATCATCCTGTCCGGGCGCATGTTTCCGCCGGCCGCGATCGCGGTGCCGTTCGTCATTATCTATTCCAGCGTCGGACTGATCGATACCTATGCCGGTCTGATCGCAATCTATGTCGCGGCGACATTGCCGTTTTCGACCTGGATGCTGAAGAGTTTCGTCGACGATCTGCCGCGCGAGATCGAGGAAGCAGCCATGGTCGACGGCAGATCGCGGCTCGGCGCGCACCTGACGGTGACCATTCCGCTGATCCGCGGCGGGCTTTTTGCGACAGCGATGTTCATCTTCATTCTTAACTGGTCGGAATTCATGTTCGCGCTGGTGCTGTCTTATACCAGCGTCATTACGATCCCGGTCCAGCTCGCCTAGTATGTCACCGCGACCGCCGGAACGCTTTACGGTGTCCAGGCGGCGCTGGCCGTCCTCGCCATGGTGCCGCTGGTAATCGCAGGCTTCCTGATCCAGTCCCATCTGGCGCGGGGCATGACATTCGGAGCCGTCAAGCGATGACCGTACCGAAGCTCGAGCTTGTCGATCTAAAGAAGGAGTTCGCCGACGGCTCCGTGGCAGCGGTTGACGGCGTCGATCTTGTCGTCACGGCCGGCGAGACCGTTGCGCTGCTCGGGCCGTCGGGCTGCGGCAAGTCGACGACACTCAATATGATTGTCGGGTTGGAAGAACCGACATCGGGCGACATTCTCATCGACGGCGTCTCGGTTGTCGGAACGCCCGCGGGTTCACGAAATGTCGGACTTGTCTTTCAGGATTACGCAGTCTTCTCCCATATGTCGGTCCGTGAGAACCTGGAGTTTGGGCTCAAGGTGCGCCGGCAGTCGAAGAAAGAAATCGCCCGCGCCGTCGGACAAGTCGCCGAACTCCTCGATATGGCCGGCCGCCTTGACGCGCAGGCCGGCGATCTCGGCGGCTCCGAATTGCAACGCGTTGCCATCGGTCGGACCCTAGTGACCAGACCGTCGATTTTACTTCTCGACGAACCGCTATCGAATCTGGAGGCGGCCGCTCGTCTGACGATGCGGCGGGAGTTGAGGCGGCTGCAGGCGGAGATCGGCATCACCATCATCTACGTTACCCACGACCAGATTGAGGCGTTGTCGCTGGCTGATCGCATCGCCGTGATGAACGCGGGAAAAATTCGTCAGATTGAACAAACATCGGTGATTTGCGAACGGCCCGAACACGTATTCGTC
>JBEEIB010000320.1:0-7485 GCA_041167675.1 Verrucomicrobiota bacterium | reverse complement strand
ACAACACTAAAAGATGGTGTAAGAAACACAAAGAAGCAGAAAGATTCTTGTTGGTTTCATGTGGAACGATTAAACGCTAATCGGCTCGGAATCGGCCGTCTTTGAACCCGGTCAATTCACCGGTTTTGACCTCAGTAATGACACGAAGCCGGTCGTCATTGTCGATAGTTTTTGCAAGGTGAGCCGCCATCTCTCTTGCGGTCACACGATAAGGAGCCACCGAACCTAAAACGTTGTTCTTCTTACTCCGGAAGAGATAGATCAATCGTCGAAGAAGGCGGTCCATTTCGAGCCGCCGGCGTAGAGCGCAGTGTCAACGTTTATTGTTGGGCGTCGCGTTTCAGTCCCGGCGCCCCGTCGAACTACAGCAGCTGGGGGACTGATTTGGATAGACAAGTCACGTGGGACTAAGGTCCTATAGCGCGACCAGGCGGCGGCGGATAGCCTGGCCGGAACTTAGCGGCAATGAATCGCATCAATAACACCGACGCAGGCGTGGCTCGCCGCGCCCGGCTCACCAACGAGCTCGTAAATAATGAACGCAAATGGCTGCTCCCCAGCGGCCGCGGAGTGCAGCGGAAAATCAAGCGACGAATCAACCCTCTTGCTAGTTGGGTCGCAACCTGTGCTTTGCTTTTCAGCCCGTGCGTTCCCGTTCACGGAATATTGCGAAAAAGGGATATCGACTTCTCGAACTATGATGTGCCGTTATACGAGCAGATCGTCAACCGCATCAAGGCCAAGGTTGCAGCGCGCTTGGGAGAGGGCGTAAATACACAGGACCGCTATTTTATTATTCCTTTCGCTTACCAAGACAGATGGATTAAGCCGCAGTTGTCGCACTCGTTCATCTCGGTGATACGCGTGCTTGGCGACGGCAAACAGCCCAGCCTGACATCTGGATTCAGACGAGGGAGATACAAGAACTGGAATTTTGAAGCATTTACAATCAGTTGGGTGCCTCACGATTTTGATACTAATCCGCATCTGTGTGTTTTCGATGGCTTCGGCAGCCGCATTTTTCCGAAATTGAACAAATGTCCTATCTCCGTCGGGAGAAACTTCAAGCTGGACGAGACACTGAAGCTCGCGGTGAATAAAAAAAATGCCGTCGGCATGTGGGGACCCTACGAGATCAAGAAGGCGGCTTTTGATCTTGCCGTGAAACGGAAGCAGTTGCTCGACGGAGGAACTATCGATTATCGAGCCGATGACCGCCTTACCCGCAAGGATCGAGTCGCAATCAATTGTTTCCATGCGATGGCGGGTCTGGAAGAACTTTACCCTAACGGCGGATTTCTTGGGACGGGATTGCTACGCAACAGTCCTGCGGACGTCGTCTTCTTTAGGATGTGGGGCATCAATGGCACCGCACGAGTTCTGTTCGAATACACCAAGAGTGTTCGTGACAAAGGCCTGCTCCTTGAGCCGGTCGATATCAAGAAAGATCTCTACGGATTTGTGTACGCCCCGGAGCGGAATAACCGTGGCCTCTACGATCCTTTCCCGAACGCATCTGCGTACCACCAGTAGTTACGTAGGCGCTTGCTCTCTCGTGGTGGGTCCACCGCGGTAAGCATGATGTTGGACGCACGGCGACAAGCGTTCTCGATCCGTGTAAGCGGGTCGAATAAGGCAGGATTAAGCTCTGGCATATAGTGTTCTAGTGAACATCGCTAGAATCAACAACGCAAGAAAGAGGATGAGAGTTAAGGCACCGGGCGCCGATGGAAACGCAGCGCCCTGATGCCTGAAGTCGGGAGCCCCATCCAGGCTTTTCTCCCAGACTTCACCCATTAGTTCGCAGCCCGAACCGTTAGCGTGTCTCTGTCAGGGCCAGCTCGCGAAGAAAGCCACCAGGAAGCGCTAGAGGGCGTGGAATGGAGAGACTAACTAAATGGCATCAAGGCCCGTCCGGATCGACAGCTCCACTCCAGGACTTGATTTCCGGAATTGATTCACCAACCAGTTGGGCCCAGGTCCGAGTCTGTGGCGCGAGCCGATCGAGCGGCAGCTTAACAAATACATTATTGTTTAGCAGCCGAAGCTCGGTTCTCTGCTTCCGCTTGTAGCAAAGATGCGGACTGTTTAGGTCGAGCATCTCGATATGAAATCGTCCCGCTGGCGTGCTCCCATAGAGTCTTCCGGTTCGTCGATCCTCGAAAACATGCTGCCCGTAATCTTGTTCCTCAGTGCAATTAAGGAATCGTAGCCCTTTGCTCCGCTTGCTCCATGAGGGCCATGTAGAGGATTTTCGGAGGTTACAATGAGCCGAGGCAAGCATAAGATTCGTATAATGATTACGCTTCTTGCCACTGAGTGTGGGATTAAAGTGATCTACGTGCATCGCTGACTCGCCGCCAGCCTCATTCAGGTGCAACATCGAATATGCGCACCGATCATCAAAGTCTTTCCGAAGCAGCTCAAACGCTTCTCGGGGGTAATGAGGTATTCGCTGCCTTCTCCGAGGGATCGTCCGATTAATCCTTGGAGGCAAAACTTTCGGGGAAATAGTTAAGGTCGACGGCGTAGCGTTCGAAAACTGCTTTGATTTCTTGGATCGCACGTTCTCTGCGTAGTTCAGCTAGTATTTGTTCAGGAGAAATCTCCTGCTCGGCCTCTCGACGGACACTCTGCAAATAAACCAGGTTTTTACGGTCTTGTTCGGTAGCCTTGCCTAATGCCTTCTTCTCGACTAAAGCCAGAAATCTTTTTTGGGCTTCACCGTCCGAGGCCGCACGGTCAATCAGAGGTGGTACGGATATACTATTAGGGCTCGCGTTGGATTGGCCCTCGGCGATCGACCGCGGGGTCGAGCCCGAACGATGACGCCGCCGGCGTCGCCTTGGCTTGGATTTTGGTTCCATGCCTGGGCTTCGACGTAAACGGGTTTCAGCGCTGCTGAAACATTGATCTTTGGGAATATGAGCGGAGTCATAGAGTTCAGTGATCCACGAAATTTGCAATTCTAATGAACGTCTTAGCATTACGTAAAGGGTTGCGTGGATCAATTTTGCTTCTTTTGGGTCCGCTACGATCGAGGTTGTAGTGTGCCATGACCAACCGTGAAACACGATTTCGGCGGTTCTGTCCTGCCTCGCAACCCCAATAAAATCCACTGGCCGTGGCAGCAGTAGCGGCTTTGAGATTCGGCACAGTGGGCTGTGTGAATGGACCAACCTCCACTTGCTTCCGCACTTGAGCGAGATAGCCAAGCAAGCTCACGCGATTGGCCGCAATGAACCGTGACTCGAAAGCAAACGTCCATCGGAAAATTACCTCGTCCGCAGCCACCGCGCCGAAAGTGCAAATACTAAACCCGGGAAAGGAATGCCGATCAATATGGAAGGCGTTACACAATCGGAATCGCGAGTGCTTTGTTGAAGGCGCAGAGCAATCGGCTGGTTGAGGAAGATTCCCCGGCCTCCGATTTTCTGGATTAGTGGCCATAGCTTTTGAAAGAGGCGGATGAGTGTTGCACGAGGAAGTGGGGCTGAAAAGCTGGAATCCTAGAATATCGACTCACAGCTTGCGCTTTCTCCACCAAGGGCCGATTGCGCATAAGTTTTTCTCTTCCTGCGCTGCCAAGAGTTTGCCCATCCAAACTGCCAAATACAATCACGAACAGTCTTGAACTTGTTCCGACCAGAAGATTTCAGGCTTACTCTGACAGATGTAAGTGATTAGTCTTCAGTAACTTGGAGCGGGCAAAGGGAATCGAACCCTCATAGCCAGCTTGGAAGGCTGGAGCTTTACCATTAAGCTATGCCCGCGAATTAAGCGTTTGTAAGAGTGAATGGTTTTTCCCAGATCTCAAGCGGGAAAATTGGGTGCGGAACAACACCGAGAACGCCGGGAACGGTTGCAGCGTGTTCATTGCTGAGAAGATTACGGACGCGTGGGAACGCGTCCCTACCGAACGCTAGCCAAACACTCAGACGGCCTCTATAATCACGCGCGTTGCGTATCACCTTTCCGGAAGCGATCGATCAATTCATCCTGTACTTAGCCACAGAGCGTGGCCTTTCGGAGAACTATCAGCTCTCGACCCGGCGATCGCTCGAGGAATTCGCTGAATGGATATCGAAAGAGCGAAACGGAACGGACGAGATCAAGATCGAGGATTTAACGAGCTATCTTGCGCACCGAAAAGCCGGTGGGCTTGCGCCGGCTTCATTAAAATTAATCGTTGTCGCTTTGAAGGTCTTCTTCCGTTTCCTGAAGACGCGGAAAATGATTTCGGTTGATCCCGCCGAACTGTTAGTGCTCCCGCGCCTCACCCGTTATCTGCCGGAAACGTTGAACGAGCTGGAGGTCAGCCAGTTGTTATCTGTGGACTTGAAGAGCCGGGCGTTTCCGCTGCGCGATCGGGCGATGCTCGAGCTTATGTATGCGTCGGGACTGCGGATCAGCGAATTGGCGGACGCCCGACTAGAACATTTGAATTTGGAAGATCGATTTATCCGAGTCGTAGGAAAAGGGAACAAGACGCGAATCATACCGGTGGGTCGGGAGGCTTGCGATGCCATCGGGCGGTACCTGGCCGCGGAACGTCCCGCTATGGTCGGCAAGCGCACCGGCAGCGAAATATTTCTGGCGCGGCATGGGCGCCGGCTGACCACGCAGCGGATTTGGCAAATAGTCAAAGAAATCGCTGAGCTGGGTGGATTCACGATTAACATTTATCCCCATCTATTGAGGCATTCATTTGCAACCCATCTCCTGAGTAATGGGGCTGATTTGCGTGTTATTCAGGAGCTACTCGGACATGCTGACATTTCAACTACTGAGGTATACACCCATGTGGATCAGGGCCGGCTCAAGTCAATCCATCGGCGGTTTCACCCCCGTGGCTGAAAAGTCCATTGAAGAAAAGCCGTGGACTTAGTTGGCAGCCTTCGACTACAGGTCTCTGGATGAGTAAGCGCCGGAAGGAAAGAGCCACCATTGGCGACCATCTGGTCTACGCGGTTTACCGTTCGGTGAGCTTCTTCCTCTCACTTCTGCCGGTCGCCTGGGTTTTCCGTGGCGGTCAGGCCATTGGTTTCCTTGGATATGTCCTGCTATTCCCTTACCGGCAACTGGCGAGGCGGAATGTGCGGATCGCATTTCCTGATTGGTCCCCGGTGCAGATCGAGCGCTGTGTTCGGGCACACTTTCAAAATCTCGTTGCGAATCTGCTATGTGGCTTTGTCCTACGTGAAAAATCTTGGGAAAGAGTGAAGCCGTTTATCGATTTCACGACGGTCCAGGCCACGGCGGAAGAAACCGCTGGTGCGCAGTGCATTGTGGCCGCCGTGACTCACATTGGCAATTGGGAACTACTCAGCACTTTGCCTCATTGGATGGATCGCTCGGTATCAGGCGTAATCTATCAAAGACAACGGAATCGTCTGCTGGACGAATACGTCAGGAAAGGCCGGGCTCGAGACGGAATGGAAGCGATTGATCGTAGCGAGGGACTCGCTCGCAGTGTTGGGCTTCTAAAGCGCGGAGGCTTGTTAGCTCTGCTCGTTGATCAGCACGCTGGCGATAAGGGCGTTTGGGTTCCTCTGTTCGGTCGTCTTGCTTCCACTTCATCTTTGCCGGCCATTTTTGCGAAACGAACTCACGCACGCATTTTGGCCGGAGCAATGGAAACATTAGGGCCCGCAAAATGGCGGATTGACATTCGTTATCTGATTCTCAGCGAAACCGCTTCTAGCGAGAAAATCATCGCTGAATTGAATCAAAGGGTAGAGGAGCAGGTCAAAAGAAATCCCGCGGACTGGTTTTGGCTGCACAATCGGTGGAAAACGCCGTCCCCTCGGTTTCTATTGCGAACCTACAAGCGCGGAGTCTACGTGCCCGCTAACGCCGAGCCGCTGCAACCGTTCAGGATTTTAATTCGATCAAGCAATTGGTTGGGCGACGCGGTGATGTCAGTAGAGGCCGTGCGCCGAACCAAACGCGGCCGACCCGACGCACACGTTACGATTCTTGCGCAAAGTAAGCTGATCGAATTCTGGCGAACCGTTCCGGAAGTCGATGAAGTGATCGCAATTGAAGCTGGCGAAAACGCGTGGCAGGTGGCGCAGAAGATCAGAAATCGCTTCGAAGTTGCGATCCTTTTTCCCAACTCGCCCCGCACCGGATTGGAGGTTTGGCTGGCTGGAATCCCGCGACGAGTCGGCTACCGACGACCATGGCGGAACTTGTTTCTCAATCAATTTATTCCCGAGCCTACGGATTCTGGACCAAGCAGTCATCATCATGCGCAGATCTATTCGCAGATCGCGAAGCATATCGGAGCCGATATGGAAGAAGCTTTACCGGCGATACCCAGGGTTGCCGCGGAGCCGCGGACGATGGGTCTTTGTCCGGGCGCGGAATACGGGCCGGCCAAACGCTGGCCTTATTTTGGTGAAGCAGCCAGAATCCTGGCGGAAAAATATCAGCTCAACTGGTTGATTTTTGGTACAGGAAAAGAACAGGAATTGGCGGAGAACGTCGCGACGCAAATCGGTCCGGCTGCGAGCAACTTGGCAGGAAGGACGTCGTTGGCGGAGTTGATTCGCGAGCTGCAGCGCTGCCAGCTTCTCCTCACCAATGATACTGGCACCATGCATTTGGCCGCTCATCTGGGAGTGTCGACCGTAGCGATCTTCGGCTCGACTGAACCAGCCTTGACGGGTCCGAAAGGCGAAGGGCATCTCGTGATTCGTCATCCAGTGGAGTGCAGTCCTTGTTTTCTCCGAACTTGCCCAATCGATTTTCGTTGTATGGAACGTGTGAAAGTGGCCGACGTGGTTGCAGCGGTTGAAAAACTTCTCCCCGTTTCCAGTCAATCACCAACCCTCAAAGCTATTTCAGCGGGCTGCTAGCACCCACCGCAATTCCGCAGTCTCCCAATGCACGATAGACCTGCAATACCAAAATCGAAATTGTTCGGTGCTCTCACCGAGTTCTTGGCCAAAACCATTGCTCACCGCACAACGGCACTCATCCTCGCGGCGGTGGTTATCTTTGGTGTCGCCCTGCTGATTATCCTGAATCGTCATAATCTGGATTCGGAGGTTCTGGATCTCTTGCCGGGCCAGTTCGAATCCGTGACTGGCCTCAAACAGTACAACAACGAATTTTCCCAAGCGCGACAACTCGTCTTTGTATTTCTCGCCGATGAAGGACATGCGGACGATCTCGGCCCGTTCCGCGACCACTTTCTTGCGGAGCTGAAAAAACAGCCCTGGATCCTACGGACATTTGATCAGGTGCCGATCGAGTCCGATGAAGGGATCAATGAAGTGCAAGGTGTCGCGCCGCTCCTATTGTTGAACTTGCCGCCGGATGATTTTCGCGATGCGATGAATCTGTTGCACCCGGCGGAGATCCAGGAACGACTGACCCGGATCCGCACGATGCTGAACGATGCATTGTCGATCCGGTCGCAGATGGAAGTGACGATGGATCCGCTCGGTTTGCTTACCCGCGCAATGAAGCCGTTCG
>JBEEIB010000319.1:0-6482 GCA_041167675.1 Verrucomicrobiota bacterium | reverse complement strand
CCGAAATCGAGCTTTGCTCCAGCCATCGCCGACGTTGGACGCTACCCAGCGTTCAGCGAAACGGATTTGCGAAGCATCTCGTACGCGAATGCCTTCCGCTTGTACCCGGAACTCGCTAAGCGGATCGGGTAGCGCAAACGTGTGCAGTCCTATGGAACACGCTGTTTCCAGTCGCGCAAGAAGCTCGCCGAGCGCCGGTTGGCGGAGAGTGGGGCGGGCTTTCACTGCTGCGCTGGTTGTAGTCATGGTGACGGCGGCGCCGAACGGGACCAATGCTCAAACCGGCGCGACGCTAATGATACCGCCGGCGGTTCAGGCCGTCGCAGCCTCCGGCTCAAGTAAAGGCGCGCCGTTGTTCGTCGCGGCAGATCCGGATCTGGTCGCCAAGGAGGGCGTGGCGCAAGATTCGTGGTTCGTCGTCAGCCACCTGACGTCCGGCAGCGATCGTTTGGACCTACTGGTCCATTATATCCGGCTGACACCGCCTCAGGGTGGCCCCGTGATACAGGCGATCGTATCCGTGTTGGATCCTGTCAGCGGCAGGTCGCTCGCGGAAGAGAAGGATTATAAGGCCTCCGAAACCACCTTCTCGACTGCGTCTCTCGATCTGCAAACCCCCTCTGGCGGTCTGAGCGGGCGCGCCTCCGGCATGCACCTGACCGGACAGTTTTCACGGATCAAGGTGGATCTGACGCTTACTCAGCAGGGGCCATTGCTCGCAAATTTGGGGACGGGGCTGCTCCCGTTCTACGGCGATATCAACTACGAATACGCCCTGCCGAGCATGAAAACCTCTGGCTCGGTCGTGGCCGACGGGAAGCCTTACCAAGTGGCCGGCGTGTCCTGGTTCGATCGGCAGTGGGGGCAGATGGCTCCATCGTTCTGGGTGCACAAGCAATGGAGCTGGATGGGGATCAGTCTCGACAATGGAGATCGTGTCAGCCTCTGGGACATCATCGACGGTGACAAGGAGCATGCGTTCGCGACGATGCTCCATCCCGATGGTCGCCATGAGATCGTCGATGTCGAGCCTCTCGCCGAGGGTGCCACGAGCATCTGGAAGAGCGCCGCGACCGGCCATCGCTATCCAACCCATTGGGTGGTCTCCATCCCGATGCTGAAGGCACGCCTGAGGGTCGAACCCTTGGTCCGGGAACAGGAAGTGGTGTCTCCGATCGGCGTGAACAAATACGAGGGCGCGAGCAAGGTTGCCGGCCAAATGGAGGGCAAACCTGTGACGGGCCATGCGGTCGTCGAGCTTGTCGGCGACTGGAATTAGAGCGCGCGTCCGGCAGTCTGGCGCCGAGCTTGAATGCGCAGCAGCGGATTGAAGTATTCGACCGGAATGCGGGCTTTTTTGTTATCTTAGAGCAGTGGCATCAGGACGCTCGACACTGATGCGCCCTGACGCCTGAAGCGGGTGAAAGCTTCCGATCTTTACTTTGCACATCTAGGGTGCGGCGCGCGTCTGTCCGGAAGGAAAAACTGGAGCAAAAGCGATCGAAATTATAGCGATTATTGCCGTTGGTAGCCGCGTAAAAACCTCACTTAAGCCCGCTTGGGATTCGGCCGATATAGCCACACAGCAGGGTGAGTCACCACAAACCCTGCTATCAACAAGAAAAAACTAATCCAAATGGCCGCCTCGCTTGAAACGGGGCGGCTCTTTTTGTCTCCCAGAGAAGCGGCATCAGGGCGCTCGACACAATCGCTCAGTGATTCTGCATTCTCTTTGTTGAGCATATCGCCGCGAACACCGATCAAAAAATATCAGAGAAGCTAGAAATTTCGTAAAATGGGTTAGTCGAGGACACCTAAACAAAAATCTAAGGAAACCGTAGTAATGAAATCATGGCATCACTACAAGGAGACGAGATCCAGATTTCCGGATGGTATGTTGTGAGGTCCTGGATTGGGAAAATATTTGTTCTACAATGCGGAGTCGGGAGCCAAGTCCCCAAAATCATCGATGGACCTTTTGCGTTTAGGCCGGACGCATCGGAAGCGGCTGCAAAAGTTTGGAGGCCTTGACTAGAGACACGCCTGGCACCGTCGTAAGAGCTAGAGCAATTTCTCTAGATCATATGACAATCCCGCCGGGCAGACTCGGCGGGTTTTTGTCTGGGAAGAGCAAGGTAGCGACCAGGTTACCACTAAATCCTAATCAGCATCTTTATGCTTTTGGTGGTATCCCTTTCCCTGGGGTCAAGATAGCAACATCACCGTCGGCACCACGATTCGTATCCGTCCTGGCACTCACCTTTCTCTCGAAAGACCGTAACGAAACTTTAGCCGGATCGCTCATCTGTAACCGAAAGAATCTACCAATCGCTGATGCTGCGCCGCAAGCGTCGAACGCGTCGTCAGTCCCGCGACGCCAATTCAGCTAACAGCTTTTCATACCGCGGATCCTGGCGGAGCGGTTCCCACTCTGGGTCACGTTTTAATGGGCCGTAGAAAATACCATTGGTTAGCTTGGCCAAAGAACTCAATTTCTCAAAAGCTAGGCCCAATTCATTGGTCCAGGCGTAAACAACGGCTAGATTCATCTCCATTAACGGACCCACCAGCGCATCCTTGGAGACTGGCAACAGTTCGACGGCGCGTTTGGCTTCAGCGACGGCCACTTCTTTATTGTTGAGCAGCGCGTCCACTACTGCCAACTGGCTAAGCAGCTGGGCATTTGCCGGTGCCTTTTGCACCTTTTGGTTTAGTAGTTCTCGTGTCTCGCCAAAACCGGAGTCTACGGCGGGTTGTTCTCCTTGGAGTCGAGCGAGCAGAATGGAATAACAACCAACCGGAACATTTATTCGCCCATAAGCAAAGTTGCCATCGTCCTGGCCGCCCTTCATTTTTTCGATCAGCTCTTTTGCCTGCGGCCAATGACGATCAACTAGGGTGAACGTCAGTCGCAAAGAGAGCGCGTCCCTATCGTCGGCCGTCGATGCTGGGAGCGTTGCGATTGCCGCGCGGACCGCGGTGTCATCTCCAGTCTTATTAAAGGTTACAAACACTGGCTTTTGCACCCTGAGTATCGGCTGATCGGGACGGAGCTCGATCAATCGGTCGAACATCTGCTCGGCGGCACGAAACTGACGCATGACAGAAAGAGTAAGAGCCAAGTCTTCAATGAAAACCGAATTGTGCGGATCGCGCGTAATAGCGTCACTGAACTCCTGGACTGCTTTTTCGAATTGCCCCTGCCGGCGATCCATGCGGGCTTCGAGCGCGATCGCCTCGGAATCATTGGGTAAACCGCGTCTGGCGATGGCTAGTTGGGTTCGAGCCCGCTCATAATCCTGATAGCCGCGGTAGAGGTGGTAGGCGTACGCCAGGCGAACCTCGGGCAGGTCCGGTTGCAAATCCAGCGCGCTCTTCACCGCCGCATCTCCCAAGGCGCGTCGTTCTGGGGTAGGATCATACCAGAAGTAGAGGAGATCGTATGCTTCAGCGGATGCGCAATAGGCGAGAGTGAACTTTGGATCGAGCCGGATGGCTTGGTCCAGAAAACCGATCGCGTCGACCAGCGATTTCTCGACGCTTCCAAAGCCCGCAGAAACTCGAGCGCTGACCAGTAACTCCTTAGCCCGCAGATAGAGATCATAGGCCTCGAGATTCTCGGTTGGTTTCTTTTCGATCTTTCGCCTTTCTTCCGGAGAAAGCGTTGCGGCCAGCTTGGTGGCGACGGTCTGAGCTACTTCGCTCTCGATGGCGAAAATGTCGGTCAGCTCACGATCAAAACTGTCGGCCCAAGTGGTTTTATCGTGGCCAGCGTCGATCAGCTCGATGCTGACCCGAACCCGGTTACCGTTCCGGCGCACCGTTCCTTCCAGTACGTTAGCGACACCCAACGCGTTGGCAATCTGGCGCAGATCGCGTTTCTGGTCCACGCGGTATTGCATGACCGACGTCCGGCTGATGACAGTAAGTTGGGCAATCTTGGCCAGGTTGTTGAGGATCTCATCCTGAAAACCGTCAGCGAAATAAGTGTCGTCTTTATTCGCGCTGAGACTTTCAAAAGGGAGTACCGCGATGCTCTTGGTCAGAATCTCAGGAACGGAAGAGCTCGAAACCGTTTTTTGGGTGTCGGTGGAAGAAGCTCTCTGTTGAGTGCTCCTATTCGCGGAAAAGAAAAGCCAACCCACCGCAATCACTGCGGCTACGGTCAGCAAACCAATTCCAACGATCCACCGCGTTCTTGGGGCAAAAGAAGTTGGCCCGGCTTTTCGTTCTCGCGGGGCATCTGTCGTTGCCGGTACGGAGCGCCCATCGATGGAGAGCAATCGGCTAACATGTTCGGTCAACAACGGGAAATGCTTCTGCAAAGGTGGAGTGATCGCATCGAACCACTGCACAGTCTCAAGGAAGTATCCCAGGTTCTCTCGCGGGTTGACTGCCTCGATGCGGAATGGAATCACCGCCAGCCCTAAGGAGAAGGCATTGGCCACCTCACGCCCGACATGTTCCGAATCGTTTGCATGATCGGTAAACACCAAGACGAACACGCGGCACTTGGCAATGCCCTGCATGACGCCTCTGGTCCAGTCGGATCCTACCTCAATGTCGCGTGGAGCGATCCAGCATGGGATCCCAGCCGACTCCAGTTGGTTGCAAATCGCATCTGCAATCGACTTATCCTTGCTGGAATGGCTGATAAAGATCACCGGCGACCGAAGGCGAATCGGCAATGAGAGTCAACAAGAACTTCGTGACTAGCTCCTGCTGATCCGTGGATGATCCGAATTGAACACACGCTAGCAGGTGGACAATGACGGAACGCGTTTCATAATCGTCAACTCGCTGTGTTTTGTTTTGAGATCTCTTCCGGTCGCGAGTCCTAGCTTGCATCTTGAGGGCGTCATTGACCAATAATGAATCCTAACGGAGGGTAGGCGGGTCGCATGCACAACGAGTGACGCGACTCAGCGGGAGTGCTTCTCGCATGACGCAGCTTTCAAGACACGTTCTGGAGACGCTTTGGGAGGACGGAGATTTCGTCCTGTCCCGATCCACTCTGGCTGATGAGACGACACCAGTGCTGGTGTTAGCAACAGCTTCGGAACAGCCGGCGCCCGGGATCATTGCACGGCTTGAGCACGAATACTCGCTTCGGGATGAGCTTGATTCAGACTGGGCGGTTCGACCTCTCACCCTTATTCACCGTGAAGGTCTGCCAATGCTTATACTCGAGGACCCTGGCGGCGAGCCACTCGATCGGCTCCTGGGACAACCGATGGAATTAAGCCGGTTCCTCCGCTTCGCTGTCGGCCTTGCACCTGCGCTGGGCGAACTCCACAAGCGAGGTCTCATCCACAAGGACATCAAGCCGGCAAATATCCTGGTCGACGTGGCGGGCGGCGGAGTCTGGCTCACGGGCTTCGGTATTGCTTCGCGTCTTCCGCGCGAACGCCAATTCCCAGAACCACCTGAGGTGATTGCCGGAACACTCGCCTACATGGCGCCCGAACAGACCGGGCGCATGAATGGGTCCATTGATTCCCGGAGTGATCTGTACTCCCTGGGGGTTACCTTCTACGAGATGCTCACGGGGGTGCAACCCTTCATCGCTCAGGATCCGATGGAGTGGGTTTAATCGAATCAGGGCAGGGGAATACCCACCTGACATGCTGGCCGACGCTCGGTATCGAGGAGAGCGCACTCTACAAAAAATGCGGCGTAAGCCCACTTTCTGTTAAACCGATTCGGGTGTCTCATTGTGTTAAACGGTTGGTCAGCCGGAAAAGTTTGAAATTCACTACCCATTTTCTACCCAAATTTTAACGACTGCCTGTCCGCTACCAGTGCACTACCTGTCGGAGTTGGCTTATTGCCGCGGTTGATGGGCGTCACTCGCAAGTGCCTAAAAGATAGCATTTTCCGAGGAAAACTACGGTCGCGAAAACAACCGTTTCAAGATGGAGACAAGTAGATTTTCAGTCCTCTGCTCTGCCAACTGAGCTACCTAGCCGAAGGGCAGCGAGCAGGGAATATGGAATGCCGGGTTTTCTGCGCAAGCTAATTCTTTACGCACGATCGAATTCGATCGAGTCAATCTCGCCGCCGTGGCAGTGGACATTGAACTCGATGGGACGACAGCAGACCTCACAATCCTCGATAGAGGAAAATGTGCCGGAGGAAGTGTCGACGACCGTGGTAAAGACCGCTCCGCAGTAGGGGCAAACAACGCGCGACTCTACTTCGAGGTCCATGTCCGCAATGTAAGCACAAATGGCGTCCGGAACACTGACTTTTTCGGCAAATGACCCGCCGAAAAATCCTGTACCTGTTTAGAGTCTTCTAATGCTCCTTGTCCTGTCTCCAACCGTGCTCGTGATCGTTCTCGCTTTCGATTTTTGCCCTTTCGGAATCTGATAAACGTAACGTCTTCAAGGCAGCCGATGACCCAATGATCAAACCAAAAATCGATAAACGATCACGAGCAGAGACAGAACGAGGAGCATTGGGGTGCCGCTAAACAATCC
>JBEEIB010000318.1:0-3793 GCA_041167675.1 Verrucomicrobiota bacterium | reverse complement strand
AATGACTCACTACACAAAAGTGCCCGAACGCATCCTGCACCACATTCCCGCCACGCTGCCCTGGCAAGTCGCAGCCCTGACCGAGCCCTGGTGTGGTGCGTACAACGCCACGAGCGGCAATGCCCGTCTGCGCCCAGGCGACGCAGTAGCGGTCATCGGCCCTGGGCCGATCGGTCTACTCTGTGCCGCGATGGCAAAGCTTGCCGGCGCGGGCAAGATCGTTGTCATCGGCACTCCCGTGGATACGCGTCGATTGCAGGTTGCCGAACAGATAGGCGCGTCTGCGACCCTCGGCGCTAAAGGTGAAGACATTGTCGCGTGGACCCGATCGCTGCGCGATGGATACGGTTTTGACGTAGTGATCGATGCCGCTGGGGTTTCCGCCACGCTAAAGCTCGCGATGGATATTGTCCGCCCTGCCGGCCAGATCAGCAAAGTCGGTTGGGGACCGCAACCGTTCAATTTTTCCCTGGATCCGTTAGTTCTCAAAGCTGTGACATTGCAGGGCAGCTTTTCGCATAACTGGCCTATCTGGGAGCGAGTCATCCGTTTGCTGGCCTCAGGTCAATTAGATTTCGGTCCGGGGTTCAGTCGCATTTCGCCGTTGGCTGAGTGGCGCGACGCATTCGAGGCCATGCATTCCGGCGAAATCGTAAAAGCAGTATTGCTTCCAAATCAATGATTCTCGAACCGAGAGTCACTGGTTTAATCAAGGAGACTAAATGGAAGTTCGTGTCGATGACAAAATCCTACTCGTCACGGGGGCGGCGCAGGGTTTGGGGCGAGCAATTGCACTTGAAGCCGCACGCTCGGGCGCGGCGGCAATCATTCTCACTGATCGTAACACACAGCGCGGCGACGAAGTCGTCTCCGAAATATTGAAACTGGGAGCGAAGGCGGCCCTCGTAGCCGCTGATCTCAAGGAGCAGGACGCGCCCGCCAGAATTATATCCGCAGCAATCGATCAGTTTGGCTGGCTGGACGGGCTGGTTAATGCGGCAGGGCTCAGCGACCGTGGCTCTGTTGCTGAGGCTGATACTGCTCTGTTTGACCATCTGTTCGCCGTGAACACGCGCGCGCCGATGTTTCTGATGCAAGGTTTGATACGCCATCTCAAGGAACGCAAGGCGCCCGGTTCGATCGTCAATATCTTGTCGTTCCAGGCCCATGGAGCCGCAGTTAATCTGGCGGTTTACGGTGCTACTAAGGCTGCGATGTCCCTTCTCACAAAGAACGCTGCTTTCGCGCATAGAAAGGATCGAATTCGCATTTGCGGCATCAACCTCGGCTGGGCGGATACCTCTGGAGAGCGGGAGCTGCAGGCCATCAAGCTGGGGAAAGGCGAGTCATGGCTGGCGGAAGCCGAGTCGCGGATGCCATGGGGTCGCCTCATCCAGCCGGAAGACGTCGCCCGCCTAACGCTGTTCCTACTCAGCGATGCTTCGATTCCGATGACCGGCGCGCTTATCGACCAAGAGCAATACAGCGTGCTCGGGGTTCGAGACTAGTGAACTCCTTCAACCCCGCAGTCGCGGGGTGCAATTCAGACAACGCGGATTACTGCAACACTGGAACACTCCCGATACTCCAACGTCCCAGCTGCACGGAATCGTAAAATCGGAGTCGCGTCTAAAGAATCGAATCTGCTGAAAAACCAAGATTTCTGAAAGTTATGATCGGCAGAGAGCGGTGATGTTTGGTACAATAGCGTTCAGTGCGACAAAGGCATCGCTGGTTTTGGTTGCGGGCGCGGTATAATTATTTGACGCCGATCGCACGCAGTTCTCTTTTTTTGCCACCATTATTGGTAAATCGAACATTTGAGCGCCGGGCCGTAAATGACTAAAGCTTAGTTCCTCTCTTCGAGAGATCAATGGACACAGGATTGAGAACGGCGTTCCTGGAGATACGAGAAGCGTGGACGTCGGACAGGAGGACCGAAAGTTCTCCAATTCGATCAGAAGAGCCGTTCAATTCTCCGGATTGGATTTTCGAAACCAAACTCGACGGTTATCGAGCGATCGCCGTCATTAATGCAACTGGTACGGCTCGGCTGTGGTCCCGTAACCGGTTACCGCTTGAACCGAAGTTCTCAACCCATGGAGACGCGGTCAACCAACTGGAACTGCGCTCAACGATTTTGGATGGTGAAATTGTTGCATTAGATGACGACGGCATACCCAGGAAGTGGGAGTCAATGCTGGTGCTGGCACTTGCTGAACGTTCAGATTTGGAATCTCCCACTCGCACGCTAGTTAAAGTGGGGGAGCCCCCCGAACGCCACTAACACGGCCATGACCGGACCGTTAGAGCACCCGTATGTGGGTGTGTCATCTTCTATGTCACCTTCTTTCTCAATTCTCCAGCCGAATTTTTGGGCGTCTCTTTGGAAGGCTTGAAAATTTTGTTCAAATGGTTCGTTGTATGTCATTGTGTTTTCTTCTTTTTGTCGATTACGGAGAGGAGGGCAATCCGAGCCAACCCAACGGGCTCGTTCTTGCCCTGTTCCCAACGGCGAAGCGTTTCTAACGGCACTTGTAATTCAACCGCTGCTCCGCGCTGAGTCAGTTTCCTGGCTTTGCGCCAGCTTTTCAGTTTTTGGCTGATCTCCATAGGCTTTCATTTGGCTATCTGTTCATTTGCTTGATTGTTATAATAACAACTTCTAATCGTGTTTTATAACCGCCGGGCTTTTTCTCATCGAGTGGCTCGTTTGATTTGCAGGCGGTGACGAGACTCAGGCCGAGCCTCTAGCAGTTGCCGCTGTAATAAAAATTTAGTGGCGACACTTCTAGCCCAGGCGAGGAGCGGATCGTCTAAGATGTTGCGCTGATAGTAATACCTTTGGATCCGTTGCGTCAGCAGGTACGGTCCGTCGTCCCCAAAAATGACGTTCACCGACATTTTAGAAATCAATGGTTCCAGTGCCTTTAAACGGTCAACCGCTTGGCGAATCTCATCTGGCTGCGGAGCTTCAGGCGGGAAGGTGCTCGCTTGTGTGATTTTCGGCGTAAGCTCTTCGCTCAGCGCAACGAACTCGGCTTTGAACTCTTGGAGCAGTTCCCTCTTATCCTCGGCATTGGCGGCGGTGCGGATTCTTTCGAGCACTGTTTGTTTCTTTTTCACCTGCCTGCACGGTAGTCAACTTGACTACCAAAAGCAAGTGAGCCATAGGCCGACGCCAAAAACTTACGAATGAGCCTCCGAGCAACTACCAGGGCTGGTTGGCGGTCGTCCCAATCTTGGTATTCGAGTCTAAAATCTGCGGATCCTTTACCAGAGCGGCTCGGATTTTTTTAACTTTTTTTGAGGCGCGACTTACGCCGATTCTCCCTCTATCATCCGGTGCCATGAGCGCTAAAGATGACGAAATTGGAGAGATCAGAGACGAAGTAGAAGCGTACAAGAAGCAACTGGCTGGTGAAAGAAGACCTGGAGATCATTATCCGCTTCGCTAGTCCTCCACTGATCGGGCAGGCTTATCAATACACTACCAGGAACCAGACCGATTCGGTGGTGAAAGAGAAATGCGAGAAATTTGTTGAGCGGAACAAGCATCTGACTTGGACTCCATAGCAAGCTTTCCCGGTCTATTTGTTGTCTATTTCAGCTCCGTCCCTGGGGGATAGTCAGATCATTGATCTGCAAACGGAAACTCAGCAGGATTATTTCCGCCTCATTGATCGATGGCAGCCGGATGCGATCGCTTATTCCTGCAACTACTTGGCGAACGTTCCCGAAATTATCGATTTAGCGAAAGAAACTAGGAACCGACTTCCAGACAGCTCGATAA
>JBEEIB010000317.1:0-22697 GCA_041167675.1 Verrucomicrobiota bacterium | reverse complement strand
CATGCCGACAATTTTTTTCCCAATGTCATTGACGCTCGAAGGCTATCACGACTGCGGGGGGCCTGTATTTGAGTATTCTCGGCGGCGGCTGGGCGACCACCGGTCGTCCAGCCGCCATTGCCGAGTGTTTTGTTCAAGCAATAAGCCGTGTTCTTCGCGGCTAGAGACTATCTGGGCTCGCGAGCAAGGTCACCATTCGTTGAATCAGTCGGCCAGAGGCGCCCCCATCCATAATTCGGTGATCGAACGTGATTGTGAGTTCCGCCATCGAGACCGGCTTAAATTGGCCGCTTGCCTCATCCCATACGGGGCGCTTCTCGCCTCGACCCAATCCGACAATCAACGTTTCGTTCGGCAACGGAATGGGAGTAGCCCAGGTGATTCCCAGCGGACCAAAATTCGTAACCGAAGCGATCGAACCCTCTCGGGCCTCCTCCGGCAAGCGTCGAGTCCGAGCAGCGCTCACCAGATCCTGATAGACCTTGCCTAGTTTGGAGAGTGGTTGTTGGTCGAGATTACGGATCACCGGAACGATGATGCCGTCCTCGACCTCGACAGCAATCCCGATATCAATCGATTTTGGCAATATTAGCTGATCACCGACCAACCGGGCGGCATAAATCGGGTGCTCGGAGATCGCGACGGCAAGCGCTTTGGCCACGTAAAGCGCAGGTCCAGGTGGGATTTCTATCTGCTTCCGATGATTCAGAAGCGGATCCAATGGAAAGGCAATGCCAGCGGTTGCAAGCGGCCGGGCCCAGCTGCGCCGCATCGAATCTGAAACGGCCAAGCGCATAGCCGAGGCTTTCTCAGTCGGACTGGATTCAAGCGTAGCCAGGTAATTCTCCAAATCGCGAGCAGTCACTCTGCCACCTTTGCCAGTTCCCGCCAGCAGTCCGATCTCTTGCTGGCTCCAACCAAGATCATCTATCCGTGCCCTGACTCGAGGAGATATGAATGGGCCGCCTTCTGATCGAATCGGAGCGGAAACTCCCCGGGCTCCTTCGCTAGGCTGGAAAGGGACTGCCTCAGGCTCGATTTGCGCGGCGCCTTCCGCAATGGGACCGGCTCCAGCGGCGTTCAAACGTTCCGCGTCTTCGACGCTGGCCTCGACATATCCCAATACAGTCCCGATCGGGTACGCCTCATTGACCGATGCCGAAAAACTCTCGATCTTTCCCGCGCACGGAGTCGTAACGCCCATTACCGCTTTGTTGGTTTCGACCTCGATGATTTCCTGGTCGGTTTCAACCCCGTCACCAACTTCGACACAGAAACGCACGATCGTGGCTTCGGCGATCGATTCGCCAAGCTGCGGCATAATAATGGGGACTTTTGGCATAGGAACGATTGAGGGGCTACCACTGCAAAATTTGGCGCACCCGCTCGACAATCATCGCAACGGATGGTCTCGACGCGCGCCAGAGATCGGGGTGATAAGGAATCGGCACATCGCGACTGTTGAGCCGCTGCGGAGGTGAATCCAACAAATGAAATCCTTTAGTGGCGACCCGAGCAATGACTTCGGCATTGACGCCTCCCCAAGGCCACGATTCTCCGACACAAAGCAATCGGCCAGTATTCGCTACCGAAGCGAGAACGGTTTCTGTGTCGAGCGGTTTTACCGTCCTGAGATCGACGACTTCGATTTGGATACCGAATCGAGATAGTTCCTGCGCCGCCAATAGAGAATCGTGAACCGTCGCGCTATAGGAAACGACTGTCAGGTCTCTTCCCGGTCGAGCGATCCTCGCTTTCCCGGTTGTTTGGCCGTTGGGCTCGGGTAATTTCTCGGCTTTTACTCGATTGTAGAGAAATTTGTGCTCGCAAAAGATCACCGGATCATCAATTGCTATCGCCTCGAGCAGTAGATCATAAGCGTCTTCGACCGTTGCCGGAGTCATCACGATTAATCCGGGAAAGTGCGCGTATACGGATTCCAAGGTTTGGCTATGGAAGGGACCACTTCCTGGATTTCCACCGGAGGGCATCCGGATCGTAATCGGACAGGGGATATTTGTCCGCCAATGGAAGGCCGCGGCCTGATTAATAATTTGATTGAAAGCGTTCGATGAGAAGTCACTGAACTGCATCTCGACAATTGGCCGCATCCCTTCGATGGCAGCACCGACGACGCTGCCGACCATAGCATCCTCGCTGATGGGCGAATCCAGGACGCGGCCCGGAAATTCTTTGGCGAGATTCTTGGTTGCTTTGAAGGCTCCGCCGAAATCCGCGACGTCTTGGCCGTAGATGTAAACTCGCGGATCGTCGCGCAGTGCTTTGGCTTGGGCTTCTCGAATCGCTTCGAGATAGGTGATACTCATTCGCTAGAAATCAAAATCGGCTAATCTTCGGGTGGCCAGAGGCATCCAATCCTCATCTGCGGGGGTACAAGCCGGTTCGCGTTGGACCTGTTGGGTCGCACCTTCGACTTCCGCTTTCGCCTCTTGCCTCCAAGTTGTCAAAGTAGTTTCATCTGCCCAGTTCTGTTCGAGGAGGAAAGATTCGGTCGCATCAATGCAATCGCGTCCTAATGACTGCTTGAATAGTTCTTCGTCCATGTACGAGGCATCATCATGCTCTGCATGGCCAGTGAGGCGCAGGCAAGTTGCGACCACCATCTGTGGTCCGCCGCCGCTTCGTGCGCGATCTACCGCGTGGCCGACGACTTCGAGACATTGCCGCAGGTCGGTGCCGTCCATGCTGTAACCCTCAATTCCATAACCAACCGCCTTGTCGACTAGATCGTGACACGCGAATTGCTTACTGTTTGGCGTCGAGTAGGCATATTGATTGTTTGTTACGACCAGAACTAGCGGCAATTTCTCCACCGCCGCAAAATTTAGTCCCTCATGAAACGCACCGGTCGATGTGCCGCCATCTCCGATAGAAGTCGCGCCCACCGTTCCGGTAATGCCTTTCATCCGGCGCGCTAACAAAGATCCTGCGACTACCGAAATCATCGCTCCTAGATGACTGATCATCGGATAAGTGCCTTCTTTCGGATGACCGCGATGAACATTACCGTCGCGTCCACGGGCCGGCGCCGTTTTGACTCCGAGGTAGGTTCTCAGGATATCCAGTAGGGGCTCTCCAAAAGCCAAACGGCCGGCTTGATCCCGAATGAGTGGAGCGAAGATATCGCCTCGCTTTAACATCGTACCGGTCGCGACGCTCACCGCTTCTTGACCTTTTCCGATGTAGACTCCGCCTGCGATTTTGCCAGCGCGCCAGAGGTTCGCCACTTTTTCTTCGACCGTTCTTGCGAGAAGCATCCACTTGAATGCTTTCACATACTGTTCCTGGAACCCGGATTGGAGGGCATCCCTCTGAGGTTCCTTGAGGGTGTTCAGCATCGGGAACGAATATCAGCATTCCTTCGCGCCATGCAAGGATTTCGAAACCGGTTTTTCCTGGGCATTAGAAAAGACGGGAACGCCGCGACTGCGGGTTGGTAGGGCGGTCGCTCCGCGGCCGCCGAAACCACCTGCGGACCATGACATTCGTAACTTAAGAATGTTACGGCGAACAAAACTCGGCGACAGTTTTCGGCCTAATGCGACACGGCGGTCGCGGAGCGACCGCCCTACCACACGCGCCCTACCACACGTGCCCGGCCGCGACGAAGCCTTCCGCCTTCGCCAAGCCTACGGCGCGACGGGTTGGGTATCGTCGGGATTCGATTTCGTTCTAGAAACGCAGTCGCAGTCCGCCGTAGAAGGTACGTCCGAGCGCTGGAAAACCATTCACCTCCGCATATTTTTCGTCGGTCAGGTTTTCGACGCGTCCAAACACGCTGAAAAAATCAGCGACTCGGTATTCACACGCGAACCGCAGCACCGTGTAATCTTCCAAATTCACATTAGGTGCGCCAAAGTTTTCGTCTTGACGGGCATTCACCGTGACGAGCTCCAATGTGGTGTCGAAGCGATGACACCACGTGTATGTAATGGAGCCAAAGAATTGGTTTCTCGGCCGACGCGGTAAGCGGGAGCCGGCGGGTTGGCTAATATCTGCTCCAGACGTAGTAATAGCATCGAGATAGGTATAGCTCGCTGAGAGAGTAAGATTCGGAAGGGGACGCGCCATTGCAAACAGCTCTACCCCTTGGATCCGATCTTTGCCTAAGTTGAAAGCTTCAAAATTGCTGTTGAAGCCGACCGTGTTCGAAGCGGTGCTGTAGAAGAAATTGGCGCCGATTTGCAAACGATCGTCTGCCAGCGGTTGTTCGAAGCCGATGTCGAATCCTTTGTCTCGATCGGCGAGGAGATTTGGATTTCCGCCGAAGATTTTATCTTGACTGCTCGGCGGAGTGAATCCGGTACCATAACTGGAACGTAGGATCGTGCCGGTGCATGGAACCAGGTAATTGCCCGCTAGCCGATAAGTGAATCGTCCAGCATAACCGCGGAAGCGATCGTAGCGAATGCCGCCATATAGATCGAGATTCTGTACCGGGGTCAGTTTCAACTGGCCGAAGCCGGCCAGGTTTTCCGTTTTGTCGCGAATCAACGGATTACCGAGCAACGTTTCAGGTCGCTCTTGGTAAACATTGATGTGGTTGTAATAAGTTCCGGCCGTGAGCGTCAGCCAATTGACCGGCGTGACATCGGTCTGATATTCGAATTGAAATCGACGGAACACGCCGCGTGTCGCGCCGGTGAACGGGTCTATGCGGTTAGGATTGTTGATCTGTCGTTCCTGATCGTAAGCAAAGTAAACTTTGTTTCTCCACCAATCCGTCGCCATAAACTCAAGCGTCGGGGCCAAAAGCCACCGTTCGCTACGCAGATTGTCGAAGGGCTGTGGATTAAAAATCGTGTTTGGCGATCCAGCGTCTGCGTAATTGTAATAGTAGACGAGCCCGATTCTCAAAGCCTTTACCGGCGAAAAACCAACATCACCCAGTAATGCCAGCGAACGATAACCATTGTTCTGCCGTGAGTTTTCCGTGTCATATCGACTAATCCCGAAGGAAAAATCGATCGGGCCAAATTGACCGCTCGCGCCACCCGCTTCTCGAAACGAATCGTATGATCCGCCTTCGAAATAAGCGGACCCAGTCGGTTGGCCTGCGCCGCGGCGGGTGATCAAATTGATCACTCCGCCGGATGCCTGTGAACCGTAGAGTGCGCTTTGTGGCCCCCGAATCACCTCGATTCTGCCGATGTTGTCATTAGTGAAATCGGCGAAGTTGAATGCGCCGGAGAGCCCTTGATTGAACGGAATTCCGTCCAACAAGACTTGAGTCTGGTCGCTGCGTGTGCCGCGGATGAACACCGAAGTCACTTGGCCGGGAGTTCCGGTCTGCACTACGTTGACTCCGGGTACAGACTGGAGAGCATCAGAGACAAAACGATACTGATGCAGGTCGATATCTGAATCCGATATGACGCTGATCGCAGAAGGGGAGCGATCTTCCGGAGTAGGGAGGCGCGTAGCGGTCACGGTGAGCGGCTCAAGCTCCTGGGCCGGACCAGGAGAGGGAGTTTGAGCGCGGCTGGAAAGAGAAAGCATTGCGGTCCCAACCGCGATAGACAAGACGGATCGTTTGGCCATAACAGGTCATTCCAGATGTTCGGAGAGCGACCTGGTCAGGTGACGTGGCCTCTCTCATTCTTCTTTTTTTGCGAAGAAGTTTTTCCGCATCGCCCTACCCTGGGCGATGCGAATGAGGGCGACGTCGAATGAATATTCTGACTCCTGGCTTGAAACCTTGTTTCCGCCTTCGCCTCCTATTCCAAAGAGACTGGCACCTGAAAACTTGTATCCAGATACAGCAGCGCAACTGTCCCCGGTTCTCACGGGGTTCCTCATTTCGACGCGCGCTTTCCGAGGGCCGATGCGCTAACCACTTTGCTCGCGCAACGCTCTCGTGTGCTAAATTCGCAAAGAACCGGCGTGATTTCTGAATGCTGATAAGAGTATTGGCAAGCAAATTTGTCGTCGCTGACACCGTTCAAAGAAGCGATCGGCGGAAGGGCGAAAAACGAACCACGCCGTGAGGTGGATGAACGAAACAGGTCGTGCTGGCTCCGCTCTGGAGGAGATTTTTTTAAGAAAAGGATTTAGGATGGCCCAAGACTCGCTGTGAAATATTCTGCAAAAAGCCGCTGACCCAGAAAAATTTGCGGTGTCCTCGACGATCCAGTACACAACAAAGAATGGGAAACGACTAGCGCATTGCCACTGGTCCTCGACCCGACTATAGTTGGAGTTAGCGGAGTGATTAAGAAGTACAAATGAACGAAGATAGAGCACCCGAGCACGGGGGTTATGGTGCCGAGCCCGCAACTCCTCTTGAATTCCTTGAGCGAATCATCGCAAGTCTGCCACCTGGCGACCCAACTCGCAGTGAGTTGATAGCGCTTCGCTCGAACGTTGCGGAACAGGAGGAAATGATATCGGAGGCCCGGCAAACGATCGAAAAGCTGGACGAAGTGATCAAAAAGGTGACCTCTCCGGCGAATCGCATTGGAACATACCTGGGAAGTCCAAATAAAGAGACTGCCCAGATTGTCGTCGGCGGTTCGGATTATTACTGTAATGTTGATCCTCGGATCAGTATCGCGAAACTGAAGAAGGGAACGCGAGTTCTGGTCAACGAGGCCTATGTCGTCGTCGGTGACCTGGGCTATGATCCCGCCGGTCCGGTGACTAAAATCACCGAAATCCTCGGCCAAGAGCGGTTGCGAGTTGGTCAGGAGCATGGCATGCAATCCATCGTTCTCCAGCGTTCGCAGGACCTTTTGAAGGAGACGTTGAAGGTCGGCGATGAAATCCGGGTGGATCCGAGCTATCGCATCGCCATCGAGTTATTGAGCCAATCGAATACCCAAGACTATTACCTGGAAGCCGTTCCCGAGATTTCCTGGGACAAGGTGGGCGGACAATCCGAAGCGCTCAGCGCAATCAAGGATGCGATTGAATTGCCTCTGCTGCATGCCGATCTCTTCTCGAAGTTTCAGCACCAAACGCCGAAGGGCTTTCTGCTTTACGGCCCGCCGGGTTGCGGAAAGACACTTTTGGGCAAAGCCACTGCGTACAATCTGACTCGACAGCTGAAGCAAAAGACCGGCGAAGATATGCTGCAATTCTTCATGCACATTAAGGGACCGGAAATCCTTAATATGTGGGTCGGTGAATCCGAACGCACGGTGCGAGAGATTTTTGCAACCGCTCGGGAAAAACGAAAGGAAGGCTTTCTCCCTTTCATCTTCATCGACGAAGCTGAAAGTATTTTGGGGACGCGTCGAGCCGGCCGCTATTCGAACATTCTGTCGACTTTGGTTCCGATGTTTTGCACCGAAATGGACGGAATCGAGTCCCTGAACCAAGTGGTCATTATTCTTGCTTCCAACCGCGCCGATCTAATCGACCCAGCGATTCTCCGACCTGGTCGGATTGATCGAAAGATTAAGGTGAATCGGCCGGATCGAGAATCCGCTCCGGAGATTTACCGCATTTATCTCGCGCCGGATCTGCCTTTCGATCCGGAACTGGTGAAACGGACGGGCGGAGTCGACCAAACGATCGAACATCTCGTTACCAAAGTAGTGGAGGCGCAGTACTCCCGGAAAGAGGAAAATCGCATTTTGGACATTACCTTGCGCAGTGGAAAACGGGAAACCCTTTATCGTGGCGATCTTGTGAGCGGCGCTATCATCGCTTCCATTGTGGAGCGATCGAAAGAGTTAGCGATCAAGCGAGCAATTAATACGATGCAGGAAGAGGGAATCAGTGAGTCAGATTTGCTCCTTTCGCTGAATATGGAATATGGCGAGAATGACATCTTTCCACCGACTGATATTGTGGAAGATTGGCTCAAGCTCATCGATTACGATTCAGAGAATGTGGTGAAGGTCCAACCGGTCCGAGCGGGACCGAGATCCTCCGTACCCTCCGGAGTCATCTGATGTTCGCATCGTACTTCTGCTGATGAAACGCGTTTTTGGGATCGAGACCGAGTACGGGATTACCGTAAACGGAGTCGAGAACGTAGACGTGGTTGCGGAATCGATCGAACTCGTTCGCTGCTACACTGAACACGGAGCGCTCATGAAGTGGGATTATGAGTTGGAAGATCCACATCTCGACGCCCGTGGTTTCCGAGCGCAAACGCTCCTCCAAGATACCGACGAGTCTGCTTACTACGAACTCGATAAGAACCGTCCCTTAAGCTACGAAGAGATCAAAAGTGACTTGGTGCTGAGCAATGGCGCTCGTTTTTACAATGATCATGCCCATCCAGAGTATTCCACGCCAGAGTGCACGCGCCTGCGCGAATTAGTGGCCCAGGACAAAGCTGGCGAAAGGATCCTGGCCGAGTGTGTCCGGCGTCGTAATCGGAAAATATCTCCCGAACGCGAAGTGCGACTGTATAAAAACAACACCGATTTCGTGGGACACAGTTACGGATGCCATGACAATTATCTGATGAGCCGCTCGGTCCCCTGGGACCGCTTGGTTGCCGAAGTTGTCCCATTTTTAGTGACGCGTCAGATATTTGCTGGAGCGGGGAAGCTTGGGATTGAAGGAGAAGGGTCGGTTGGCCAACCCGGCATCTTCCAGATTTCCCAGCGGGCGGACTTTTTTAGTGTGCTGGTGAGCATCGATACGATGAACCGCCGGCCGATCGTTAATACTCGTGATGAGCCTCATGCCGACCCGGGCAAATATCGACGGTTCCATGTGATTTTGGGCGACTCCAACATGAGCGAATTTGCCACCGCCATGAAGATCGGCACGATGTCGCTGGTCCTGGAACTCATCGAAAAGCGAGAGGCCCCGCAGCTGGAAATAGCGCAGCCGATCGACGCTACCAAGTCGATTAGCCGCGATCAGACTTTTGATTGGATTATCGAGTTGAAAGACGGTCGAAAAATCTCAGCGATTGACGTTCAACGAATGTATTTGGGCAAGGCTCTGAAATTCTGTGATCGCTCTAATCCCGATACCGAGTGGGTTCTGACGGAATGGGAAAAGATCCTGAACGATCTCGACGTGGAAATAATGAGATGCGTCGACCGAATCGATTGGGTGGCAAAGAAATTCCTGTTGAACACGTTTCAGGAGAGCGAACATCTAGACTGGAGCGATCCCTGGTTACAGTCGATTGACCTCGAGTATCACAACATCTCATGGGATCAGGGCTTACATGCTGAGCTCGTTCGGCAGAATCAGATGCGTAGGATCTTGTCGGAGGACGAAATTAAGAATGCGGTATTTAATCCGCCGGAGACAACCCGCGCCTATTTTCGAGGTCGAGCGGTTGCCCGATTCAATCCGCAAATTCAATCGATCCATTGGGATGAAGTCGTATTTGGCCAGGATGCCTACCAGTATCGCGTGTCATTCAATCACGCTTCCCGCGAAGAAGGCGTTGAGCGTTTGAATGCGACGATTCGCGACGCGAAAAGTTATGACGATCTGCTCGATCGTCTCGCCGCACTCGATCGGGCGGAATAGCAGGACTGGCCGCGCCAGCCGCCCTGCCCGAAGCATCTGTCGTTGTCAATCTGTAGCGAATCGGTGCAAAAAAGTCGAAGTCCAGAGCCTATCAAAGGTGGACCGGGGTCTCCAACTTTAGTCTTTTTTGCAACAATCCATCCAATTCTTAACGTGAATTGTGTATAGAAATTGGCTAAACGAAACCGAGAAATTCACAGCTATATCGAGGCCGATACGCGGCGCGATACTCACGCTCATGGTCTTGGGCTTTCTTTTGATTCCCCAGAGATCACAAGCTGGAATCTATGTTCGAATTGGTCCACCGGCCGTCATCGTTGAAACGCCTCCGCCCCCGCCTGGTCCAGCTTACGTTTGGATTCCTGGCCATTGGCGATGGAATGGCTACAGATATGTTTGGGTACCTGGACATTATCGGCACCCTCCTCATCCGGTAGCTAAATGGATTCCCGGCCGTTGGGTTGATGGTCCCCATGGCTGGTACTGGATCGAAGGCCATTGGCGTTATTGAGTAACGGCTGGCGACTCGTCGGTCGTCGCGGTGAAGCGACTCGCTGGCAACTCACTCCGCCGGATTTCTTTGCGAGTATTTTGGTAGCGTTACCTGTTTGCGAATCGCTTGGAACAGGTCATTCACGCTCTGTTTATTTGCCATGTTAATAACGAATGCAGGTAAGCCTCCTCCGCCATCGGTAAAAAGATCGTAAATGACGGTGGTCTTTTTTCCGTCCTCCGTGGGTTCGAGCTTCCATGAGCCTTCGTCGAGTGTAATCCGGATGACACCAGGGGAAGGGGCGGGGCCGACCGTATTAATCGGTTCCCATTGCAGTTGATAGCTAGTCTTGCCATCTGCACGCTTGGTCGAGCTGTGAGTTACTGCTACCGTTACGTCTCGTGCGCCAATCAGCGGTGGATCCCATCGAAAATAGATAACGGCCCCGTGCGCAATTCGTTCAATCAGTTGCGCCTTCGTCGTATAGGGCATGAAATCCGGGTAATCTGTAACTTCGTCCAGGACATTGAGAATTACCCAGCTCGGTGCATCGACAAGTCCCACTGCGCGAAGTTCTTTTATGGAGCTGCCAGGTCGATCCTTAGCGTAAACAGTTAGATTTTGGTTGCTATTGATCTGAACCCATTCGGCTCCGATCGAAGCGACTAGCGTCGTGAAGAAACAACCGACGCTCAGTGCCAAGCGTGCGATTCGCTTACCTGCCAGCGCATCGGGTCGATAGATTCGATACATTGACCCCGTCACCTCGTTCTGGGTGTGCAATCCGTCTCCAACATGTTTCCGGCGGTGTCTTCCATCTTCTTCGATCAGATTTCAACGATCCACCCACCATACCACCGCCGCTTATCGGCTTTTAAAGGCCGCCACATAGTTCTTCAACCAAGTAAGTGCCGGACGCTCGCTGCCATCAGTACGTAAAAGATAAGTATGCGGTCGCCAGGTGTGATCTTGTTTGTAACCCCACAAAGTTATACCCGCGACCGCCGAACTGTTCCAGAAGATTGGGAATACGGACGCATGCTGCTTTTGTTGGGCATCGTCGTCCGCAATGTCGAAATCTAGCTCGGAAATATAGATGGGCAGCCCCAGGCTCACCAAGCGACTCAAATTGGAATGGATCATATTGTGCCCTATATTTTCCAGATTGTGCCGCCTATTCCATCAATTAGGTGCCGGTCTTTGAGAATATTTATGATCGTTAAATAACACTCAAGATCCGGTCCGCCCGCCAGAATGCCATACTCGTTAAGTAGAAGCTTCGAATGGGGACAATATTGTCGTGCGGTAGCGTACGACCACACGAGCCAGTCCCAGCCCGTTTTCCCATCGCCGCCTAAGGCTTTTTTGTAATGTGGTGGATCATGGAGGGGTTCATTCACGACATCAACAAGTTGGCTATCAGGATAGCTCTGACTATACGCGCTGATCCACTTTTCAACTGCTATTCTCTGTTGATCTTGGGGCAGGGTATCAAGCCAAGTGGGTTGGTGTTGGCCCCAGAGAAAGTTGTGTTGCTTGAATACGAAGGCGTGACTTTTCTCGTACTGATACATGGCGTCGAGCCCAGACCAGTCCATTAGGCCGCGAGTAGCCTCAACAGAACCCCATTTTCCGCAGTTTTCTGGGGTGACCTGGTTCCAATAGGTGGCGAAGTCGGGATCGCTCTGACCACTACCTAGAATATTACCTAAGAACTTGGTCTTTCCTTGAGCGATTTGAGCATACACTTGGGGACCGACGAAGAGGATGATGAGAGAAAGCAAAAGCTCTTTTTTCCGAAAACAGCCGAGTTGAGGCAACTCTCTCAGACCAGAAATCGAACCATGTGCAACTCATCAAAATAATGTTCACCACTTTTTAGAGCGTTCTTTTCCACTCCATAACCGCGAAACCCCGAAACCTCATAAAAACGAATGGCGCGTTGATTGGTAGTTACGACAGTGAGTTGAATTTGCTCGACCTGCATCTTGCCTAATTCGATAACTGAGTTCAAGAGCACAGAAGCTAATCCGCCGCCTTGCAAACGAGGTTTGACGTACATACCCCAAATGACGCCCTTGTGCCGGTCTTTTGGACCTGATTGCTGATAGAAGCCGATCATCCCGACGAGTTCACCCTGATCAAATCCACCGAGGATCACGTTTTTCTGTAGTCGTTCGACAAAATAGCTGAGCGGTCTGGACATTTCGGTTTCGTACGTGGAACCAAAAGCGTCCGGATAGGTTTGGAGAGCTTCTAAGCGCAGGTCGCGGAACGCTGCTACATCGGCAGCTACAAGTTTTCGAATTTGCCAACCCATAACTTTTCTAAACAACCGCGAATAAACAGCGGAATCTAACTGCGAATGGGCACTAATAGACACGAACAAGCGGACTGAATCTTCGTGTCTTTTGCCGGTGGCACGAAGAAATCGCCCGGCCTGGCAAAGGGAAAAATGCAGGAAATCGTGGTTTTTGTCATTAATTCGGCATTTTCGGAGACCGGTGTCCGTCCCGGATGTGCTTCGTGCTCGCATTTTTTTCGCAATCTGATAGCTCAGAACCGACTAATACATGCACCTATGGCGAAAATTCCTCACTCACTCTGGCGGGCCGGACTTTGTGCTTCGGTCCTGATAGCGTTCGTTGGTACTACCAAAGCACAAAGCCCGACACCGTCGGGAACTACTGCGGAACAGTATCAGAGCAGTGGTAGCTTACCCTCTCCTTCTTTGCTTTTCGATGAGCTTGATAAAGCATTTCCGAATTTCGATTGGAAAACGGTGGTGGAGAAGGAAGTCAATGATCCGAATTTTCAAAAAACGGATTATTCAGATAACGTCGCGAAAATCTCGAATTTGGGTGTTCGACTCGCAGCTGCATTCATCGCCGTGCATGCGAAGGATTATGATGCTTTAAAGAAAGCCGCCGGTGTCGCAGTGGAATTGACCAAGTCTTTCAAGGAGGCGGGGACGATCAAATCCTATGCGGATCAGGCGGAACAGCAGGCAAAGGGGGGAGATTGGGCGTCGGTAAAGACTACCATTGATAAAATTGCTGACGTAGTAGGCAAGGAATTGAAGAACGGCAGTCGCAGAGAAGAGGCGACCATGGCCATGGCAACGGGATGGCTGGCCGGAGTGCATCTGGTGGCCGATGCTCTGGCATCTCAATACTCGGAAAAGGGCGCATTGATCATTCGACAAGGCCCGCTACCGGCGCTGATTGTTGCCCAATTAAAGGCATTGTCAGATACCGTGAAGGAAAAGAATGGCGGTAAACAGGAAGACAAAACGAAGAGCTCCACTGTTCAGGACATCACCGTCGGAGTGACTCAAATCGCCGACCTGGTTAAAAAGGAGCCGACCAAGCCTTTGACGAAAGAGGAGGTCGAAAACATACGCAAGCAAGCCGCAGATCTGATCAAGAAAATCGAGGCTTGAGGGCGGATGGTCCTTTGGCTCGCTAACGGACGGATGCAGCAAGTTTGCGAGCGAATGGCCGCGTTCGTCGAGTCTGTTCAACGAACGACAATGAACAACAATGAACAACGACGAACGCCAGCGCTCGTTGATGTTCGTTGACGTTCGCCGCTGTTCATTGGCGTTCGCTGAAAATTATGGCAGATGAAGAGACTCCGGTGTTCCTGAAGAACGTTCTTTACCAGGACGAGATCACCGGGAAAATCATCCGGGTCTTTGCATCATTGTGGTCGCTCTTTCCGGGGGACGATCCTCGCGCTCGAGAGGCGCGATCCAAGATCGATGAAGGCGTTTTTGACTATCTTGGGTTCAATTTTCCCGTGGAAAGTGCCTCAGTCCTCAAGCTGGCGGTAGAGCAATCTAGAGAGTCTGGTCTTTCTTTGCCAGCCGCGCTTCAGGGTCTCAACGCTCGTTGGGACACATCGGCGCGAGCATTTTTCGCAATTAAACTTTGCGAGATAATACGCAGAGCCGACCTCAGCTGGGTGCGTTTTCTCAAACCGGTCGGCGGTGGCCTCGAGCTTTCATCATCGGATGTCGCATTTGTCCGGGTGGTTGTCGATCCTGACACAATGAACGAGGCGGATGCAGCTGACGGTAAACTCGTTCATTTCGAAATCGGTGCCGGCAATTCCAATTGCTGTTTTCAAGTTCCGAATCTTGAGGACCTGTTTTATGTTACGCGCCGTCATCGCGAGTATTATCTATCCACTCGGAGCGGTGACGCTTCGCTTGATGGTAAGCCGATCCCGCGCAATTTCGCTTTTCGCTTCAGTTACATGGACGAGCTACGGTCGGGAAAGTTCCGACTCCTCTTCCGCGAACTGCAGGTCTTCTACCGCTGGTTTAATGCCGGGACCAAGGGAGTTCCGAGTTTTGCGTTGCGCCAGAATGGCCGGCCGATACTGGACCGTCCGGGAGAGAACCATGACGCACGAACTGTTTCTCTGAAGCCTACTCATTTGGTGGTCCGTGAGCAAAATCACGAGCAGCCATTCAATTGGGGGGAACAAATTCAGATTCCGGGAATGACTATACCGGTCTCGGAAACAGCCGAAGTGATTCTAGCCCTTCCTCGGGGCGAGGCGGTGGAACTCGATGCACGCAAACGGATTCCTCGATGCTTGCTCGAGCTGAATAATGTCTGCTGTAAATTTGGCAAAAACCCAGGACTCAAAGAGATTACTTTTTCAGCCACTGGTGGCCAATTGGTTGCGGTGATGGGACCGAGCGGCTGCGGGAAATCAACACTGTTAGGCACCATGACAGGCAAGGTGCCTCTGTCGTCTGGAGCGATCACCATCGATGGAGTCGATCTCACGAAACTAGTCAGAGAAAATCCTCGTTTTCTGGGTTATGTGCCACAGGATGACTTGCTTTTCCCAACGCTGACCGTGGCGGAAAACCTGCGGTATGGCGCTCGCCTGCGTCTGCCAGGCGCCGGAAAACAGGAAATCGATGAGCGCGTTCGCGAGGTGCTCCAGGAGGTCGATTTAGCCGATCGTGCTAACGAAATAGTCGGAGATATAAACAACAAGACCTTGAGTGGCGGCCAGCGCAAACGGTTGAACCTGGCACTCGAATTACTTACTCCCAAAACGCTCCTCCTACTCGATGAGCCAACGTCGGGTCTCTCTTCCGGTGATTCAGAGCGAATTGTCCAGATCTTGCGAGCACGTGCCGATTCGGGAGCGCTGGTCTTGGTGGTCATCCATCAGCCGAGCGCGACGCTTTTCCGGCTCTTTGATCGGCTCTTACTCTTGGACCGCGGTGGAGTGACTGCCTTTTATGGCGATCCGAAGAATGCCGGAGCCTACCTGGCCGGCGTCGCCCCGGTCACCAACGTTCGTGAACTGCAAGGGCTTGATCCTGGTGCGTTTTTGGCCGCTCTGGAAACTCCCTTTCGGCAGATCGACGGGCGGGTGGAAGAACGACGGATGTTTGAGCCAAGCTATTGGAAAGTCCGATTTGAGAGCTTCCGAAAAACGCATTTGACTCCAGTGCTTGCTCCGGTTCTCAAGAAGTTCCGGTCTTCCACGCCGGCATCGCGGCTTACGCTTTGGCAGCATCTGGTTCTGCTGAACCGATCGTTTAAACGCAAATTACGCGACTCCGGATTGCGACTTCTGATTGTCGCCGCTCTCGGCCTGGGAATTATCACCGGTCTGATTTTGCGTTCCAAGTCTCCAACTTCAGGCGAGTATTGGCTGTGGGTCTTTGACCAGCGCTACACGCTGGAACGGAATGGACTGTTACAGTCTTTCCCATTTCTGGCCGCCATCGTGGCGCTCTTCCTCGGCATGGCTTCAAGCGTCACCGAGATTAACAAAGAATGGGCGATCATGCGCCGGGAACGACTTCTAAAGATCAATTTTACGATTTGGCTGGCTTCGAAGTTTGTCACTCTGGTCGCAGCGAATTTTATTCCGATAGCGATTTATACGATTGTTGCGCTTCTGCTGCTCGGTGTCCCGGAGCTATATCTTCAGTATATTTTATTCCTTTGGCTGGTCTCCTCCGTGGGCGTGTCATTGGGTTTAATGCTGTCGAGTTTTGATCTGCGGGACGAAGGGGTCGGCACAACACTTCTTCCGTTGGTATTGGTACCGCAGTTGATATTGTGCGGGTCGCCGGCTTTTTCTTTTGGGGACTTACAGCACCTCGTCCTACAGACCCACAGCGAGCAGCAACAGAAAATACCTGACATGGCCCAGATCATGCCGTCGCGCTGGGCCTACGAAGGATTAATCGCACTTCACCTGAACAATTCCCGCTACGGCGAAATTGAGAAACTGGAGAAGTTGGAAGCGGATATCAATACCTCGGCCAACAACAACGATTTTGATAAACCGGAAGATCCCAAGGCGCTCAAAGGTTGGAAATCACCCTACACACTGCTCAAAGAAAGTATTACCGCGTTGACCCGGGATAAAAAAGATGCGGAAAAAGACAAGAACGGGAATGAGATTTCCGGTACCGGGCTAAAGGAAGGCTTTTTTCATCCTTACGTCACGGATCAACTCAAGAAAGGGGTGTGGGACAACAATCACCTACATCGGGTGCAAGGGAGATCTACTGATTTGCTGCAACGGTACAAATCACTGCCGTTAGTCTCCAACCAGGCGCAGAGCGACGATAAAGATTTCACTTATCTGTCGAGAGGGAATAATCAGATCCCGACCGAATGGTATAATGCTTTTGTCCTGGTCTTACTCGGGCTGGGTGCGCTGGCCATCACCCGCGTAATGATCTGGTACGGTCTGCGGTGATGTCTCTGCAGCAGTTATGAGAGACGGTTCGTTCAAAAATGTACGTTTTTTTGTAGCCGGAGATTCTACTTTTGCTGGATTAACTGCGATCGATCTGGCTCGGCAAGGCATCGCTACCAGACTGATAACGGCGCCCGATTCGCTCGCCGTTGGAATCGCGGCCGCGAACGCTCTTCAAACCGATCCGCTTACCTATTCTGCATTCCTGCCTCAGGTCGGCCTGAGTGAAGCTTCTCATCTAGTGCTGTTCCCGGCTGATCTTTGTGAAATGGTTCTGTGGTTGACCAACACCGCGGATTTCTTTGATGCGAAGAGTAGGCGTGGCCCGCTTCAGGTGTTTGTCGGAGCTCCGACAATCGAAAGCTTCTCGGCCGTTCGTCGCGGCACATTGTCTCCCGAATTGAATCCCAGCTTGCCGATTCGCTTTTTTTTGCCAGAGCTAGATATCGCTAGGGATTTTCTGTACGAACATTTCACCCAGAGTAGTCGCTCATTGGTGACGGCCGATGGGTTTTTGCTCGTTGGGTCGGGCCCTATCGCTGAATCCCTTGCTCTCAAAATCGCTCGGTTGGGCGGACAAATCAATGGCGCCAAACCAACTTTGGATTGGGTTGTGCCTGGCGATTATGCAATCCATATTCGTACCAGCTACCCCGAACTCAAGGAAGCTTGTATTCTCACGCTTCACGCCTCTGACTCTGGTGTGCACACGGTGCTGGAGTCTTTGACTCTCCCGACCAGGGTTTTGATCCTCGCGGAAGGGGCAAGAACGCTTGAAATTTTTCTCAGCGCCGGAGAGCGGAAAACGCTGAGCCGGTTCGCCGGAACCTATGTCGCTGATTTCCAGAGCAAGAGGCTGAATAATATCTTTAGAAAACGATTCGAATGGGGAGCTGATTTGGGGAGCATCCGATTTTTTGGCGATCTTTCCTGTATTGCTTCATTCGAGCGGTTCCAAGAAGCGGGACGTTTTGGTTTGCCGAGATCGATCCATGAACGTTATTGCCAGTGCCGGATCGCAGCCGGTGAATTGGCCGTCGATAATCCAAGTCTCCGCCCGTGGGACCAAATTGGAGAGGACCTGCGTCAGGCCAATCAGGAGCAAGCAGACCATATCTTGTACAAGCTCAGCTTGCTGGGCTACGGCTTGGAAAGTGACCCCCAAGCGAAGGGACCGCCGATTGTGTTTTCCAACGATGAGTTTGAAAGTTTGGCCAAGCTGGAACACCTCCGCTGGAGCGCCGATCGCAAGCTGGCAGGTTGGACCTATGGCAAAATCCGAGACAACGAGCTTCGCCGTCATCCGATGCTCGTGCCCTACGACGAACTGCCGGAGTCCGAAAAAGAGAAGGATCGCCAAACGGTCCGGGATGTGCCTTTTGTTTTGCGAGCTGCCGGCCTGATCCCGCGGCGATTATAATTTTCGTTAGCGCAGAATGATGAAAGTAAGAAATACGCCAAAATTGCTTTTGAGTTGTGCCACTCTTCTGTTCGCGGTCTCGGTGCTGCTACACGCCGGCGATGACGCGACCATGCCGCGATGGCTTAAACGTCGTCCGGTGGCCAATCCATTTGGAATCGATCCGATGTTGCTGCTGCAGACAGACAACATCAAAACCGAACTCAAGCTCACTGTTGAACAGAGCGAGAAGATCGCAAAGCTAGCGGTTGAGTATGGCCAAAAGCTTTCCAACCAGGCGGGCGACACCCGGCTATCTACGTTGAACGATGAGGAACGCGCGAAGAAAGAACAGGAACTCCGCCAAGCCACTGACGAAATCATGCAGGCCGAGCGCGCCGATGTAGAAAAAATTCTGACGGCCGAGCAGCTCGATAGTTTTAAGCGCATTATGCTTCGACTAAGCGGATCGGACGCATAGTGGTTTGCTAATACTAATGCCTAATTCTCAGGTCCCGCCTTTTTTAACCATGTCCGATTTTTGTCCTATTCCCTGGGTATCCATTTCCCTGATGCTCACCATTGGAAATCTGCCGGCCGCCAGCAATGACTCGGTCCCGCCGCCGGATACCGCCCAAATCACGTCAAAAGTTTCATTAGTTCACCTGGGCAGCATCGATTCCTTCACGATTACCGAACAAGGTACTCAAGCTGGGCGTCTGCTGCTCACCGCCTTGCAAAACAAAACCCCCGATGATCCGATGAAGGCCAAGGTGATCTACGAGAAGATCATTCCCATCGAGCATTACGGCGGCGAGTATACCGCTTTGGAGTGGTTTTGTGATTATCTGTTAGGAAACGACCAGCAACGCCAGGAGATGCTTGCCGATCGCTATCACCGCAGCTTCTTTGAGTTTTTCAGTGCCAACGATTTCGCCAATCTCAAGGAATACCTTGGCCGCAAATATCATCTGACCAAATTCTCGGACGCCGATAACGAGGCTGGCCGGGAACGAATTGCATTCTTGGAAGATTTCATTCTGTTCAATAATCCCCGTCGAGAGGAGTGGGAGAAGACGAGCGAGATTATTGAATGCCTGAAAATCAAGCCCGGAATGACGATTGCCGACGTTGGCAGTGGTCCTGGTTACTACACATTCAAATTTTCCGAGCTAATTGGAAACACCGGGAAGGTTTACGCCCTCGATACGGTTCAAGCCCATCTTGATTACGTAAAGAACGTGGCGCAAAAGTTTGCGCTCAGCAATATCGCGCCCCGCAAAGACCGGCCGGACTCAACCGATCTTCCGGCTAATAACAGCGATCTAGTATTTATGTGCTCGCTGTATCACATCATCTACGCTACCGCGACTGAAGAGGTAAAGGATCGGTTCATCGATAGTATCAAAAAGGCGCTGAAACCGGACGGGCATTTTGTTGTTGTGGACAATGCAATCGTTCCTTCTGGCAAGCTGCCATACCACGGTCCGCACATCGCAAAGGAGCTGATCATTGGTCAGCTATACTATTACGGTTTTGATCTGATCGAACAGTACCAGTTCATTCCGCAGCGCTATGTGCTGATCTTCAAGAAGCGCGCAGGATCGTAGTTACCACGGCAACAAGAGAAGCACACGCGCGTTAACCTAAGGCTGAGAAGTATGCGAAGAGCACGCGTCCCAAAGGGACCAATGAAAGTAGCCCAGCATTGGGTCCGGTCGGATTGATTTTCACCGCACGACGGAGCTGTGCCATCCTCCGTGAGATAATTTGAAAGACCACATTATCGGTGTCGTCGCAGCGCTAGGATCAGCCGCTTCCTGGGCGCTCGGAACCATTCTGTTCAAGGGTGTAGGTGCCGAGTTTTCCTCGATGGCGATGACGTTTATAAAAAGTATCGCTGGAGCACTTCTCCTCTTCATCACGCTTTTCTTTGTTGGTTGGACAGCACCTCAAGGTGACGCACTGGGTTGGTTGGCGTTGAGTGGGCTATTGGGCATTTCGGCAGGCGACACCTTCTTCTTTGCCGCGCTTCAACGTCTCGGCGCACACCAGTTAATTATAATCATGATGTTGGGTCCGGCGGTTACCGTGCTTATGGCAGTGTTAGTGTTGGGAGAGTGGCCCGGCCTTCTCGCCTGGGTCGGTATCATATTGGTACTTGGCGGAGTGAGTCTCCCTCTCTTCGGTGACAGCCGCGGGGGAAAACAACCAGCCACAACGCAGACAGGCATTGTTTTCGGCTTCCTCTGTATCGTTTCTATGGCGATATCGATCATCGTAGCCAAACTGGGTTTACGCGATGTTTCCGCCTTAGAAGGAACATTTCTGCGAATGGCGTTCGGATTCTCCGGAATGCTTTTGCTTGGTATATTTCGACGCAAAATTGGCTCCTGGCTGCACCCGCTCCGGAAGGGTGGGTTGCGTGGCAGGTTTGCCCTGGCAGTGGTAGTTGTCACTTTTGGCGGATTTTGGTTGTCACTGGCCGCGATAAAACATCTGGATGTGTCCATTGCGAACACCCTGATTGCGACCGAACCGCTTTTCGCCTTGCCGCTGGCAGTGGTTTGGCTGCACGAGCGTCCCAGTCGATTGGCGGTTACCGGAGCTTGCCTGGCGTTTCCTGGCGCTCTGTTGCTTGCCCTAAACGCTTAACTGGTTTTCGGACGGGCAATCCGCCACATACTTTTGAGCGGTGATGATTGACTCGCGGGCTGCTCAGAAGCTGCGCTCGCCAGTTTGAACCTGTAACCTTTGTCCGAGCCTGCTGGGCTGGTCTTGGCTTGACCTTTTCGTCTAAAATCACTCAAATGGCGGCCCTGAATAGGTCGCAATCGCACTGTTCAGGCGCATCTAAATTATTATGAATACCGCCCTGGGGCAAGATTTGAAGGTTTCAGACTCGTTAGTCCAGAGAGCCCTCGAACGAGTGGCTGATTTCAACCGGTTCAGGGAGGAAGGATTAATTTGCCGCGATGGCGATTTTTTTCCGTCAGTACACTATCCGCCAATTACGATGTACGACCAAACTCAGGAAGAGGAACTGTTTGCCGGCTACCAATTGCCGGCTGATGGCAAGCTCGATGTTTACGCCCATATCCCCTTCTGTAAGCAACGCTGCATCTTCTGTCATTATCCCGTCATGCTCGGCAAAAAACAGGCCGAGATGGACCAGTATTTGGTTGCCTTGGAAAAGGAGATGACCATTTACATGGCGCGGCTGGGAATTGATAAAATTAAAGCGCGCTCAATCTTGGTCGGTGGTGGAACCCCTTCTTATTTGAGTCCAGAGCAGCTGCAACATTTTCTGAAGTTTTTCACCGAGCGACTCGACATGTCTGAAGTTGAGCAATTCAATTGGGATGTTGATCCATCGACATTGGTTGGCGAAATCGGACTGGAGCGCCTGAAGATTCTTCGCGATTTCGGCTCTGATCGGCTAACTCTGGGAATCCAATCCCTCGACCCGCGCGTGCTCAAGATCATGAACCGACCGCATGATAAACAGGTGGCCCTGGAAGCAATCGAAAATTCTCAAAACGCGGGTTACCAGGTAAACATCGAATTCATTTTCGGTCATCCGGGTGAGACGATTCAAAACTGGATCGACGTCATGAAAGAGGCAGTGACTTTGGGCACTGAAGAGATCCAGCTCTATCGCCTGAAGATTGAGGCATACGGCGATTATCAGGGTCCAATCAAGAACTATATCGAGAAGCGACCAGACGAAGTGGTTTCCAACGAAGAGACCATCATGATGAAGCAACTAGCGATCGATATCCTGGCCGAGAATGGATATCACGAAAATTTGCGTCGGGTCTACACCAAAGAGCGTAAGCACTACTCCTGCTACGCGCATAACCAATGTTGTGAGCTGTTTGACGAAATTGGGTTTGGTCTTACTGCCTTCAGCAGTTTGCGTGATCGATTCGTTCTGAATACCGCAAACTTTGGCGACTATTATAAGCTGATCGAAGAGGGCAGATTGCCGCTCGACCGAGGAAAGCGTCGCGACAAAGATGCTCAGATGCGCTGGGCGATCGTTCTTCCGATTAAGAATCGTGATGTTTACAAGTCGACTTTCAAAGAGGTCTCAGGCGAATCGCTCGACAATGTTTTTCGCAAGAAGATCGATCGATTGAAGTCGTATGGCCTATTGCGGGAAGACGACGTCACTCTCGGCTTGACTGCACATGGAGCATTTTTTGCCGACGAGATCGCGCAACAATTCCATGCTGAGCAACACATTCCTTATCCACGCAACGAATACGCTGATGGTCCGCTGAATCCGTACAACGATACAGAACCGTATACTGCCGAAGAACCGGTGCTGGCGGTGGCTTAGTCTTAGCACAGCGGAGTGGAACGAATGTATAATGAATCTATGACGGCTCCTCGCGCATCCGCGCGGGGTCTCAGATCGGAACTCAACGCAGAGTTTGACCAACTACTTGATTCCTCCTTTTGGAACAGAGACGCGTTAAGCTTTTGGCTCCGAGTTAGAGAGGAACAACAGGAACAACTTTTTGCGGCGGCACGTGCCGCCAGAGAAAAGGTATTTGGCCGGCGAGTTGTCGTGCGTGG
>JBEEIB010000316.1:0-8217 GCA_041167675.1 Verrucomicrobiota bacterium | reverse complement strand
CCTTGCAACCCTGGTATCTAGCTACGTCGTCCACGGAGGTCTCGTTGACCCGAAGTGGTTGGTAATTCTCGTGGTGCTTTGCACCCTGAGCGGGTCCAAGGCTCGAGAACACCCTATAGATGACACGCGCGAGTACCGGCCATTCGTTGCTTCGCCTTCGTAGAACACTGATCTGGGGATTCCCGCCCATTTCCCCCCTGATCATGCGGAGGCGTTTCCTAACGGATCGGATCTAACGCACACGTGGCCTGCGAACGCCTTAGGTCGTGATTGCGAGGGCCCATTGGGCGCTTCGCGTTTCCAGGCTCGCGCTGTTCAATTTTTGTGGATTTTAAACGGTAAGAGTGTGATGAACCACCAACGCGCTGTCCGATCAAATGCTGTCGAAAATGGGCGCGGTTTAACCGGGCAAGAAATCATAGCCTGCTCAATATTCATGATCATTGTTGCGTATCTGTTTGGTAGCTTCGACCGCTTTCCATTCGATGATGAGATCGTGACTCTTGCATTGATTGGGCACTTGACGCCCATGGAACTGTTGGTCACCCGCATTGGTCTTTACGATATTCACCCTCCCGGTTCCTATTTTATGTTCCAGTTATTGTACAATATAGGACTACCGCTCTGGGCGATGCGGTGCGTCAGCCTTTTCATGAGCGCGATTGCCTTCCTGCTGATACTGGATCTGACCCTTTCAGCCATCCGGGCGGACGGAAGCATGGTTCGTTTCGCCACGATTATTATATTCCTGACTTTCCCGCTGCTTTACGGGGTTGGAGACGCACTGCGCTGGTACCCACTCTTCGCAGTGCTGGTCGCCGGTTTCTTCTGGCTCGAGCTACGCTGCGGGCAACCAACGATCGCTGGCGGGGCGCTCCTCGGGCTTAGTGTTTCGACCAACTTTTAGCCTTCATCCCTTATTTCGCTTTCGCTGGGCAGCGTTATTTCCTTCGGCGGCGCTTTAACTTTAGAGTCGATGGCCCATTCCATCTGGCTGCGGTGATCTTTGCAGCCCCCGGTTTAGCCACGTTTGTTTGCGTGCTGCTTGAGGCTTCGCATAGAGATCGTTCGGTAATTCATCTCCAATTCACCTATTCCGTACTTGCCAGCGCGGCAGCCTTAGCCCAGGCAGGACTTGGCTTTTTCGGTGGTTACCGCATTGGTCCGGTGGAGGTCCTACTCGGGCTCCCCTTTGTAGCGCTCTTTGTGCTGGCTCTCGGTCGGCTGGTACTGCACCGGCAGAGAAGCGACGAGGGGAGGCGGTCTGACGAGATAACGAGTGATCTCCTCGTCATAACTGCGATCATGACTGTGCTCTGTATCATATATTCACTGTCAACAGTCTTCAGAGACGGACGCGGTCTCCTGTTCTTGGCGCCATTCATCCTCGCCTTCTTCGCACTCGCATATTGGCGCTGCTTTTCGGCAGCCGCTTGGCTGCCAATCTGCCTCGCGAGCCTTCTGTTGTTCTGTACCGCACTGGCCAACGCTAGGCAGAGCACTGCCCCCTTTAAAAGAGATCTAGTGATCCCGTTTGATGAGGTGACGAACTTTATCGCGGAGAACGTGCACGGATCGGTGCTCTACTTGACATACGAGTCGGTCAGCCGTTATCTCATGCGCGGTGATGGCTATTGTACGATGTTTAGCCTCAAACCGGGAAGTTGGCTCGACCTGGAGCCCGAGCTGTCGCCGTGCGCCCGAAACGGGCTAGACCGGTTCGACACTATCGTAGTTGGTCTCTGGCCGCCCAACGGGCCCCCGTGGACACCTACCGGCTCTGTGGCTCTTGACTATATCCACGCACATCGCAAGCTGCAGGCTCGAGCAGGGTTTGGATATGATCGGTGGGCTGGACTCAAGACTCGCCTCACCGGAGTGGCGCTCGGCCCCTGGATCATGACCATAGAGATTTACCACTAAAGCAATACGCCGATGAAAAACGCCCTGTCAGTCTTTTGGTACGGCGATTGGGATGACAAATAGCGTGCCGAAACACGAGATAAAGTTCTCTTGCTCTATGCCGGTTCGGTCCCGAGGAGGGCGAGTGATGCTGGTTGCTGCAGCGCGACGAGCCGTCAAATTGACCCGCCTTTTGACGTTTTCGGCGGGGCGACATGGGCTTCGGTATGGAGTCGGCGCCGCAGTAGAACATCGACGAGCGCTTGCAGGGCTGGATGTTGCGACGATTGTGGACATCGGATCTAACAAGGGCCAATTCGCGTTGCTGGCTATTGAGGTCTTTCCTCGCGCAACCATTTTCTGCTTTGAGCCGCTAAAAGAGCCGGCCGCACGCCTTCGTGAGATGCTCGGCGCAGAGATTACGTTATTTGAGACTGCGATTGGGCCTTGCGAGAAGGAAGGTATCATCAACGTCTCAAAGCGCTGTGACTCCTCATCGTTACTCCCCTTTGCCAAACAGGCTGAAGTATTTCCCGGCACAGAAATGAAAGAGCAAAGGGTGGTGCCGATAGTTCCTCTGTTGCAATATTTATCCCCCGAAAATATACAATCACCAGCGTTACTGAAGATTGACGTTCAAGGATATGAACTCGAGGTGTTAAAAGGATGCGAGCCCCTCCTCGCTTGTTTTCGGTATGTGTATTCAGAATGTTCATTTGTAGAACTTTATCAAGGTCAAGCTTTAGCGGGTGACGTGATTCTCTATCTTATAGACAGAAACTTCGAGCTTTCTGGGGTGTACGGTCAGGTCGAAGATGCTAATAGGCGACCAGTACAAGCGGATTTCCTTTTCACGAACACGCACTACAAACGGACGGCCCAATGACCACTCCAGAGCGACTGCTGCTGACCGATAAAACAGAAGCCAATAAGCGGTGGAATGCTGCAGTCGCACCAGCTGTCTCCGGACCTCCGCTGTTCATTTCTGCACGACTTATTGCGGGCTGATTATGCGGCACAGATCAGTTCCCGGCGGCAACGACTGTTATCTCGTCGGCTGCGATGCCAAATCTAGTATCCGGATGATGAGCGGGATTACCTACCACCTCGCTGAGCAAGGCGTGCAGGATGGAATGTTCTCGGGGATGGTTAATTTGTTCCCGCGCGGGGTTCACGCGTGGCGCATCTACGCTCGAGCGGGCTGGTGGAAGTTGAGAGGCGGGTTGGGCGGACGCAACGGCTTTAAATTTACCGATAGCTATCTCGGCGCGATTTGGCGGCGCAACCTTCCGGTGCTAGCGGGCTCTACGGTTGTCAACAATTTCCAGCTGTTCGGATCCCACTTCCTGCGTTCCTATAGTTCGTTCGGGATAGAACCGTGCTTCTATATTGATGGTACGTTGAAGGAATATTTTAATGGTTACAGCGCCTTTGACACTGCAGAAATTGACCGAGCAGTGGTGCGTCGGGCATTGGTCATGGAGCGCGAGGGCTACGAAAGCTGCCGCAAAATAGTGGTTATGAGCAGACGAACGGCGACTAATATCATCGAGGATTATGACGTCCCGCAGGACAAGGTCCACATAGTGCCGCCGGGCGCGAACATCTCCGAGCGCATGCTCTCTCGGCTGGATAATTTACCCGAGCGATGCCCGCGAGAGGATCGGAGGAGGTTGGTTGTGGGTTTCATTGGACTCTATCCCGAACGCAAAGGATTACCAACGATCTCAGATGCTGTCCAACTTCTAAGGCATGCCGGTTATGATGTGCGTCTCCACATAATCGGCAAATGTCCAACCGAGCTCTCGGAACGGGATGGCGTCACTTATTATGGGATGATCGACAAAAGTACGCAGATGGACCGGTTCTTAGAGATCCTACGCAATATTGATGTTGGCTGCATGTTGTCCCGTGCCGAATTGACGGGCATTGCGCTCCTTGAATTTCTGCGAATGGGTATACCGATCATTGCTTCGGATGTGGGCGGTATCCCGGACATTGTGGAGCTGGGCGCCGGACAACTGGTCATGCCAGAAATCCGCGCGGCCGATCTTGCACAACACTTTGCCCGGTTGGTCGACGAGCCGCACTGGTTGGCGGATCTTCAGGAGAGCGCTTGGCGTCGCCGAAAAAATGCAAGCTGGCGCCGCGTCGTCCGGGAACTAAGTACCGTGCTAAACCAGCCGCCTACATAGCCGAACCATGAAGCTGTCGGTGATCATCGCGAACCACAATCACGCCGATTTCGTCGGGGCAGCGATCTCAAGTGCTTTAGGGATTCACTGGCCCGAAAAGGAGGTGATTGTGGTAGACGATGCCTCGACCGATGACTCGAGACGAGTCATCGAAGGCTTTAGCGGCAGGGTGGCGGCTCACTTCAGGCCGAAATCCCATCAATTAGGCGCCCACATGTTCGGGTTCGAGCAGAGCACCGGCGACGTCATCATTTTTCTCGACGCCGACGATTTGCTGGAACCGGAAGTCATGCGAGAGGTTGCGAAGGTATGGCGGCCGGGTGTCTCAAAGGTTCAATTCAGAATGAACTTAATCGACGCCTCCGACGTCCAGTTGGGGTCTGCAATTCCGCAATTCCCGCCGAAAGAAGATCCCGAAAGGCTCCGCCGAACATTTTTTCGAACTATGGCGTATACGACACCGCCAGGTACGGGCAACGCCTATTCAAGAAATTTCGTACGTGATGCTTTTGCGTACTCTCCATCGATTCCCCAGTCAGACGCCGTACTGCTAACTCTCGCGCCAATTTTGGGCGATGTCTTGACTATTCGAAAGCCGTTGGCCCGGTATAGGGTACACGACGCGAGTTACAGCGGAATGCGGTCGCTCGACGCATTCAAGCTACGAGCGCGGCTGCACCAGGATGTCGAGAAGGTACGCTTATTCATCAGCGTATCTCGCCAGCTCGGACTGTCGATACCGTCCGATCCCTTGCGCTATAGCCTGAACCATCTACAATATCGGCTCGCCTCGTACTTAGTCGAGCGATCTGCCCACCCTTTTCCAGACGACAGGATGGTAGGGCTTGTTTATCGTTTACTCTTTTCGGCAGCTGCAACATCTCAGATGCGATTGCGCGACAGAGCCATCCTGATGGCTTGGACCATCGCTTGTGCGCTATCACCGCCGGGTTTTCGGCGCAATTTCATTCTGTGGCGCTTTGCGGCGATCTCGCGGCCGCAGGCGATCAAAGCGCTTCTCGGGGCATTGAGCTCATTGCGATCGCCTCGCTTTCCCGACCGGGCGTGATCGGCTGCTGCGTTGGATGAATATCATTCTCCATGAGATGGGGACCTACCCCCACCGACAAGAGCTGGCCAAAGCTCTGGCGTCCCGCGGGCACGAGGTCACTTACCTTTATTGCCCATCCGCACGGACGCCATCACGGTCATCGCTGTGCTTCATCCCCGGCGACAACGTAACCGTCATCCCCGTCGAACTCGATGCGGAATTTGCGAAATGGCAGCTCTTCAAACGGTTTTTGCAGGAACGTGTCTATGGCGCCCGCGTATCCTCGGCAATCGCCAGCCGGCGCCCCGATCTGGTCATTTCCGGAAACACCCCCATCGCGATCCAGGCGGCAATACAGAGGACGTGTCGAGGTTCCGGAACGCCGTTTCTTTTTTGGCTGGAAGATGTCTATTCGATCGGCGTCAAATCGGTGCTTTCGAAGGCGCCGGTTATTGGCGCCTCGATTGCAGCCGGTTACGCTTGGCTCGAGCGTAGAGTGGCGCGGCAGAGCAATGGGATTGTCGCGATTTCCGAGGATTTTCGCGATCTCGCGGTCGAATGGGGGGTCGATCCAGCTCGCATTGCCGTGATCGAGAACTGGGGCGTAATACCGTTAGACCCGCCGCCTCCCAAAGATAATGACTGGGCGGCGCAGCATGGACTCGTGGGCAGGCGTGTTCTTCTGTACTCGGGTGCCCTCGGCTTCAAGCACAATCCGCAGCTGTTCCTGGAGCTCGCGATGGAGTTTCGTCGCGAGGACGATGTTCGCGTCGTCGTGATTTCCGAAGGTTACGGCGCTGAATGGCTGTCTTTGAGGAGTCGCGAGTTCCCGCAATTGGTCTTACTGCCGTTCCAGTCAGCAGAGAACTACCGTAACGCGTTGGCAGCGGCCGACGTGCTGGTAGCCATACTTGACCCGACTGCGGCAAAATATTCCGTCCCGTCCAAAGTCCTCTCGTACATGACCGCAGGAAGGCCCATTCTGGCGGCCATCCCCGCGGATAATTTGGCGGCTCGCACCATCAAAGCGGCTTGCGCCGGTCTGATCGTCGATCCTCAAAACTCGGCCGAACTTCGGGGATTGGCAAGATCCCTGGTGGAGGATGAGGACCGTCGCGAACGGCTAAGCGCCGGCGGACTGGCTTATGCCCGCGCGAACTTTGATATCGATGGCATCGCTGCCCGGTTTGAGGAGCTTTTCCACCGTCATGTTCGCCAGCCGTCGAATCCGCCTGAGCGGCCAGGGGTCGGCCGCATTCGTGGCGTGACATAATTTGTCACAGATGACGGCCTCGTCGAGCGCGGGGTGTCCAGCGGGGCCTAAAGATGTCGAACGCGACCCGCTGCGGTGTCTTTGGCTGACCCGGATGGATCCGGTATCACCCGACGCTGGAGATTTGGCGTACAGCTTTCATCTTTTGTCCAGCCTTAGCCGCGCTGGCGTGCGCCTCACGGTCCTGGCAATGCGCCGTACCGGCGAGCGGACCCGAACTGCCGAGGTCAACGGCATCGAATGGGTGATCGTGCCTCGGGAAGGCGGTAGAAAATTCGGTAGAGGCGCTGCACAGCGTAGCCTGTTTAGTCCCCTCCCGAATGTCGCGACGCAATACCACACCCCATCGTTCCGTCGTGCGCTGCGCAGGCAGATGGCGCGGGACTGGGATGCGATCGTCGTCGACCATCTCGGAATGGGGTGGGTTTGGCCTGCGGTTCAGGCTTACCGCCTCCGCCAAGCCGGGGTCATCTCGGTCTTTATCGCCCACGGCTATGAAAGCGATTTTCGACGGGCGATGGCGCAGAACTTCAAAGGGCACCTTTTTCATAAGCTGGCTTTGCGGGTGGATGCGGTGAAAGCGGGGCGGTTGGAAAGAGGAATCGCCCGCAGCGCGACCCTTTTCTCGGCGATAACCAGCGAAGATCGGAACCGCTTCGGCGACTTGCCGAACAGCATTGTGCTCACTCCGGGATACGCCGGGATGCCTGCCGATCCTCGCACGATCACCGCGACGACGCCGCGCCGGGTCGTATTGTTTGGCAGCGCCCTCTGGCTGGCCAAACAGATGAACCTGATCGAATTCGTCGAGGCCGCTGACGAACTCTTCGCGCGGCAGCAGATCGAATTGTGGGTGGTCGGAAGAGTCCCGGACCATGTGCAGGAGCGGAGCGTTCGCGCCACCCGATTTCTAGGTTTTGTCGAGGATTCGCAGCCGATTTTCCGTAGTGTCAGAATGGGCATTGTCCCCGAGCGAACCGGCGGCGGGTTTAAGCTCAAGACACTGGACTATATTTTCAATCGAGTCCCAATTGCCGCGCTAAGCGGCAGCACAGCGGGGTTGCCGCTGAAGGCGGGGTGGCACTATCTTTCTTTTCAGTCGATCCGAGAGCTCGCGCAAGGCGTAGCCGTCGCAATCGACAATCTCGAGCTGCTCAACAGCCTGCAGGAGGCCGCCTACGCTGAATGCCGCTCCCGCTTCGACTGGGCCGATCGCGGCCGGGCGCTCTACGATGCCATGCTTCAGGCGCGCCGTACGCAACAAAATCCTAATGGTCGCGACAGCAAACATTGTTGATCAAACGCGCCGCTCGAGGTCCACCGTCCCTTGTGTCTCGATCCGTCTTTGTAGCCAAAAGCGCAACAATCCCTTGTTGTAATAGAATGCTTTCAGATATGGAACCCAAACCGGCGCGGGGAGGATGAACCGGCAAAGTCGGTAGAGTGCCCACCATACCAGCAGTCGCGGCCAAATCCGCCGCGGAATGCCGCACAAAAAAGGCGCCGCGGCGGTCACGGAGGCGTTAAGAAAAGCCCAGGTTTCGCCCCATTGCTCGTAATAGGCGGCGATATAGCGAATGGTTTGCCGCTCCCGTCCGATGCGGTGGTGCACGATTGCATTCGGGATCCAGTAACCGGTGGCCCCCGACCGGAGAAGCCGACGGATAAAGTCTGTATCCTCCTGCACTCGCATTTTGTTTGCTATCGGCCCGAGCTCGGGATTGTACCGGAAAGCGCGTTGCTCGATGGCCCGAACGGCCCAATTCGCGCCATAAGGGAAATGATCCTCGTCAATA
>JBEEIB010000315.1:0-3446 GCA_041167675.1 Verrucomicrobiota bacterium | reverse complement strand
AGACCCACCAGGACGTAGGGTGGCTTTTCTCCAGCGTTTCTTAGGAGCTGATGGAGTTCCTTCGCAATCTGTAGACTGGTGCGAGGCAAAGTGCCAGCTTCGCTCCATCCGTAACCAGCCCTGTCATAGACGCACACCCGCGTAAACTTCTCAATCCCAAGCTGCACCTTTTCCCAGCTCATCGCAAGGTTCCCAAGTCCGGTTTCCAGAACTACAGTGGGAGCACCCTCACCTGTGCAGTTAATGTTTAGTTCGTGACCACCGACGTCAACTAGCGTTCCCTTCATTGGAAATCGCCGAGCGTCTAAGTGAGTTTGGATGACTTGATAAGAATATCCAACGAGTGCCAGAACAACTGCGAACCCCGCAACGGTCAAAAGGATGTTGCGCACCCAACGCCAAGACTTCTTCATTTTGGCTTCCCCTACTCCGACCGGCCCGCTATCAACGAAGAACCGAGGAAACCGGCAGCAAATTCGATGATTATGGCATGCACGGAAAACCGGACATGTGTTTTTTGCGTGGATTTTACTTTTCCGGTTTCGGCTTTATCAGGAACTGAGTTCGATTAGTTGGTGAAAAGCTCTGTGGCTTTTGAAAGAGCAATTTTGCTCGTGAATAGCGGCGATCCGGATGAAAATTGTTTCACATTGTCGCGATCAGTGGAGCGAGCGTACAATGGCCCCCGCGTTTGGAACTTAAAAAGGAGACTCCGAATTAGTGGATTGAGTTGACTACAAGACAATCTCCCTACAAGCGAAAAGCGCGTCTTCCGTTCGTTCGTTGAGTTCGGCCCACTTATCCTAGAGAGGAGAATGCATGTCCGCAAAGCAAGCAGTCTCAGCAGCCTTGCACGGTCTTCGCGTCTCTTTCGTCGCTCTGACCGTGGTTCAATTCAGCCTGTGGGGTCCCCTCGGTAACACGCTTCAGGCCCAGGACAAAGCGCACGCCCGCACTCCCATCAAACACGTCATCGTCCTGATCGCTGAAAATCGCACCTTTGATCACGTCTTCGCGACTTATGTTCCAAAGAGCCACGATTCCGTTTCAAACCTCTTATCCAAAGGCATCATCAATGCCGACGGCACGCCCGGCCCGCATTTCTCCAAAGCAGCCCAATTCCAGGCGGTGCCGCCTTTCAAAACCAAGTACTACATCCGCCTGGATGCGGATGACAAGGTTCCGTACCAGACGCTGCCACCACCAACACTGAATTTTTCGCCTAGCCCTGACGCCTCGATCATCGGTTTTGCCACAGAGCCACCTCCTTTTCCACCGCTCACTCCGACCGCTGTTTTGGCGGCAATCGAGCCATCTTTGGAAACCGCCGATCTCGGCCTGCTGACCACCGGAGCTTCTGGCGAAAACAATACGTTTGTACTCACCCCCGTTCCCGATTTCGATACGCGTGTCGCGAATTTCAGCAATTTACCGAACGGACCATTCCCGCTGGAGGGCGCGAAGCTTCCTTACGATTCCTACACCGGCGATACCACCCATCGGCTCTTCGAGATGTGGCAACAATCGGATTGCAATATCAAGAATGCCACCAACCGCAATCCTTCTGGCTGTCTGAGCGATCTCTATCCGTTCGTCATCACGAACTACACGAACCAGATCGATCCTTTTGACACCCCTCCTGCGATCGACGACAACGGCGGAGGCAACTCGATGGCCTTCTACAACGTGCAAAAGGGAGATGCCCCGTTCTTGAAGAGCCTTGCCGATGAATACTCCATGAGCGACAACTACCATCAAGCGATCATGGGTGGCACCGGCGCCAATCACGTGGCAATGGGCACTGGCGACGTCATCTTCTGGTCCGACGGCAATGGCAATCCGACAATGCCGCCATCCCACATTGCCAATCCTGATCCGCTGACGGGCACGAACGACGTCTACACCGTGGACTTGTTCTTCGACGGCAACTTCAGCGAATGCGCTGATCCGACGCAGCCTGGCATCAAGCCGATTCGCGATTACTTGAAATCCCTACCGTACGATCCCAAGCCCAACTGCGAAAAGGGACACTTCTACATGGTCAACAATGACAACCCGGGCTTTCTGCCCGACGGCACTATCGACGCGGCGGGGATCGCCAAGGGCGGTTCCGTTCCTCCGACCAATGTGCGGACCATCGGCGATGCGCTTAACGAAAAGGGAATATCGTGGGCGTATTACGGAGGGGCTTACAACGCAGCGGTTGCTCTGCAGCACGATCCCACGAGCGCGAATCCGGCTGTTCAGGTTGGCAGAACCTACTGCAACATTTGCAATTTCGAATCCTACGCCACGTCCATTATGGGCGATGCAACGCAGCGCGCAGAGCACATCAAGGACGCCACCGACTTCTTTGCCTCCGTCGACGAGGGCACTTTGCCTGCAGTCTCCTTCGTGAAGCCCGACAGCCTTCTGGATGGGCACCCGGCATCGTCGAAACTCGACCTGTTTGAAGGCATGTTGAAGAAAATCGTTGATCACCTTACGGCCCGGCCGGAACTGTTCGCCGAGACCGCGCTCATCATCACCATGGATGAAGGCGGTGGTTACTATGACTCCGGGTGCATTCAGCCGCTCGATTTCTTCGGCGATGGGCCGCGTGTTCCGCTGATTATCGTCTCGCCCTTCACCCGCGGAGGTCATATCAGCCACACCTACGCCGACCACGTCTCGATCCTGAAGTTCATCGAACGGAATTGGGATTTGAAGCCTTTAACGCATCGCAGCCGCGATAATTTTCCAAACCCCGTCGCCGATGACGATAATCCTTATGTGCCGCTCAACAGTCCCGCCATCGGCGATCTCTTCGACCTGTTCGACTTCGGACACCACGACGGCGATCACGACGGCGAGGACCGCTAAGAACATTTCTGACCCTCAGCACAAGAAAAGGGCGGGTCCTCCTCCGGGCCGCCCTTTTTTCATTTCTTCCACGCGTTCCTCGCAAGCTTGAAATATGAATCACTCATCAGTGTAAGTGGGCCTTCATAAACCTTCTTGAACGCCCACTATTTCTTTGTGTTTGCAGACCCGGCGTCCCCTCCAAACTCCCAAACAAATCCAACAAAAGTGGACGATAAGTCGTTTACCAGGTCGTGAGAACGCTTCATGGATGTGGCGTGTCTGAAATTCCAATGCTGTACCAACGCTGGCGCTTAATCAGCCTGTGTTCGTTGACTTGCCTCATGTCGCAACCTAAGATTGCGGCAAATGGCGGACTCCTTATCTCTAATCGGACAAACCATCTCCCACTACCGCATCCTCGAAAAACTCGGCGGCGGGGGCATGGGCGTGGTCTACAAGGCCGAGGATACCCGCCTGGACCGATTTGTTGCGCTGAAATTCCTTCCTGAAAACCTTGCGCAAGACCGCCAGGCTTTGGAGCGCTTTCGGCGTGAAGCCAAGGCCGCATCCGCACTGAATCATCCCAACATCTGCACGATCTA
>JBEEIB010000314.1:0-4787 GCA_041167675.1 Verrucomicrobiota bacterium | reverse complement strand
TCCACAGGTGACTTGTTGTCCGATCTCGGCCAAAACTAATCAAAACATTCAAGCAACCTTTTTTTGGCGCTGGGCCTTGACAAACTGGGCTTCATAGAAGCCCAGGGCTAAATCCTCTTACGCCTTCGGCGTTGCTTAACCTTCACTTTTCACTCCTTACCAATCACCTCTCACCGCTCCCGGCGCTCTCGGCGTTACCGGCGCTGTCGGCGTTTTCACCCCGCTCGATAATGCAGGCTCACCGACCGATAGGTGTCGTTGTTTCGTTCTGCGGAATAGAAGAAAAGTTGCACGCTGCTTCCCGATTGTTGCCACTGATAGCCAACGACGGTCTCCATCACATCGCCTTCCGGTTTCTTGTCTCGGGCCAGAACGGTAGGGGGACCATATTTCGCCTCCAGCCTTTGCTTGGCGCTGTTGAGGAAATCTTCATACGCCGTCAAATTCCAGTCGGGATGCTCATACTGTAACTCCACTTCAACCAATGTTTTTTCTGAGCCGAAGTAAATGACCGTCCGCTTCAGTGCCGGCTGAATCAGACCTTCCACGGTCCAGGCATCGCGGCCACGGACAGTGTCACGTGTGACAATGCGAGCTTGCGCGCGATTGATGGTTTTTTCGATGTCTTTTTCCGGTTCACCCCATTGGAATCCGAATGGCGGATTAATCTGGTCGGGTACCACGTTCTGGGTGCGGCCGGCTACGGCGAATCCGAGAATACTCCAGGCAATGAAGACAAAGATCAGCTTGCAATGGGGTCTGCTTCTTGGGACTAACCGAAGGACTTCATCTACGATCATAAAATTCGGCTCTCCAGCGAATCGCTCCTTTTCGTACTGCAGCCACTATCGCCGTAAGACCGGTTTCCTTTATGATTCTAAGCGAGCGTTGCTGCAAGAGTCGTCGCGAAAATTTCAGGAAAAACCGTCCCGAAGGCTTAATCCTCCGGGCAAGGCGTATTGCTCGCGATTCGTCTTCGGCGTGCCAGCTTGGCAAGAGTTGAGGTGTCGGCGTATCCGACTTCGCCCGTCGTCTGAGACTCCGGAAGCCTTCGGCGGAATCGCAGACTCCCCGAAAACAGAAGTGATTAACAATTTGCCCGGGATGTGGCAGCCTACCAGAGGTAGCAAATAATTGTCACATCATGTTCAAGCGAATTGGCAACCTGATCCAAGGCTTTTTCGGGCTATTCGTTGGCGGTCTGGAAAAACGGAATCCTGAAGCTTTGCTCGAAGTCGAGCGCGAAAATCTGCGTAAACAGATCGGCCAGTACAATCAGGGTCTGGCCGCGCATGCCGGTCTCTGCGAGCGTCTGATTACCCAAGTTAAAAAACTAGAACTGGAGGAGCGAGAACTCCGAGCGAAAACGACCGCGTTCTTGCGTTCGGACAACCGGGATGCGGCTGGTCAGACCGCCTTACGTCTCCAAACGATTCAACGGGAACTTACCGAGGATCGAACTCAGCTCGAACAGGCGGAGACTACCTATCGGGAATTGATTCGTGCCCGGGACGTGGCCATCAAGAACGCTCAATCCAAAATCGAAGCATTACGCTTTGGTTTGGATGACCTGAAGATCAAGAAGGCAACAGCCGAGCTGACGCAAATGGCTTCAGGTATGATCACGCAGATCGGCGGTTCGGGGGATACTTTGCAACGGCTTCAGAGTATGGTCGAAGAAGAGCGACAAAGGGCAGCGGGAGCAGCGCGAGTTGCCCGGGATACGCTCGATACTAGCGGGGTGGCGCTCAAAGAAGCTGAGCACAAGGCGTTGGAGGAACAGGCACTCGCCGATTTTGCTGCTGCCGAAGGGATTTCGCTCAGTGGCAAGACACCGCCCCCTAAAACGGACGAAGGAACAAAGACCATGGGCCCGGTCCCCCAAGCAAACGAAGGAACCAAGAGCACTGGACCCGTATCCCAGTAACAACCCGAGAACGCCGGCAGCGCCGGGAACTGATCCAGCGCTTTTTTGTGTCAACCGACCGGCGCCCGCTGTCTCTTTTACTGATTACCGATTACTGATTACTAGTACAACCCATGAGCGACCTCCGTGAGAGTCTGCCCGAATGGGCGAAGGAAATGATCGCCCTTTACGAGAGTGACTCTGCCAACCAATTCATTCTCTTCGGAAACATTTACGATCGGTTTCTCTTCGGAGCAGATGACCGCACAACTCACGGCTGTTTGACCGATTTCCTGAAACAGGTGCTCATGCCGCAATTCGATGTGATCTTTATCTACGATTTAGGTAACGGCCTTCGAGTGGAACGCGGAGGCGAAAAGCTCAAGGAATGGCCTCCGATTCAAGCGGCGCCGGAGCTGCCGAAGGTGCCGCGGCCGGCCGCTGAGTTGCTGACCCGGTACCTGCGTTATTGTGCCAATCTCGGCCGAATGAACAGAGGGCGCGTTTCAGTTGGGGTCATCGTGGAATCATCGCATTTGGTCTCACCGGCGGTTCCGGGAGTTCTCAATTACGATCTCAACGCTCTAGCGCTCCTGTTCCGCGAATGGGCGAGCGAAGAGCTTCTGCATGGGCACCCGGTGGCCACGTGTCTGTTGACCGAGAACCTGAACGATCTGCACCCAATTGTTGTGCAAAACCCGCGAGTGGCCAAAATCAAGATACCGTTGCCGACGGTCGAGGATCTAAGCGGAGCAATCGACCTCGTCGGCGCCAGTTATCCGAAAGCCCTCGCCGGCTATCGTGATGATACTCACCGGCTCGCCAAGGGGTTGACTGGAATTACAATCAACGGATTGGACCGGCTGCTTCGTCTGAAAGAATACAAAAAGGAGTCATTATCTGATGCCGATCTCGCTGAGCAGAAACGTCTTCTCGTGGAGGAAGAATGTCAGGGCCTGATTGAGTTTATTGAGCCAAAGCGGACGCTCGATGATCTTTACGGCCTGGAGACATTGAAGGAGTGCTTTCGGCAGGACCTTACTCTCTGGCGCTCCAGTGATCTCCGCGGTCTCCCGATGGGCTATCTCATCTGCGGACCGGTGGGAACCGGCAAAACGTTTTTGGTGGAATGCCTGGCGGGAGAGGCTGGCGTGCCAGTGGTCAAAATCAAGAACTTTCGGGATCGCTGGGTCGGTAGTACCGAGGGCAACCTGGAAAAAATCTTCCGACTGTTACAAGCGCTTGATCGTTGTTACGTCTTTGTCGACGAAGCGGACCAGGCGCTCGGGAAGCGCGACAGCAGCGGGCAAGACGCGGGACTTTCGGGCCGCATCTACTCGATGTTGGCTGGGGAAATGAGTCGCCCAGAAAATCGGGGCAGAGTGATCTGGGTACTTGCGTCCAGTCGACCAGATTTGATCGAAGTGGATCTGAAGCGACCTGGCCGAGTTGATCTCAAAGTGCCAATTTTCCCGACCAGCTCGCCAGAAGAAGGTTATCAGCTGCTGCGTTCTTTGGCTAAGCGTTATACTCTTGATCTTGCACCGACCTATGAAAAAGCGGTTCCCGATCTGCTCACGCCGGGTGCAGCGGAAACGATCATCGTCAAAGCATATCGGGTGATGCAGACTGCCCATATCTCCGCGATGGATGCGCTCGACCGTTGTTTGGCGCAGTACCAGAGTCCGGTCGCTCCCGATATTTTGGAAGCACAGATCAAGTTAGCGATTCGGGAAGCGTCCGATATGGAATTTGTTCCGTCTAAAATTCGGGAACGTTTTGGTGAGTAGCGCTCTTTTGCCGGGTGTGCAGAAGATGGGGCGAGCGGACGCAAGGAAGCAAAAGCAATTTTTAAACGGAAGTTAGCAAAGAAAGCAAAGGCAAGAGATCTTTTCAGGACTATTCGTCAGAAACGAACCGCAAACGGATACCGAAAAGCGAAAGGCGGCTAAGAACAGGCTAGCTACGTTCTATCCAATCGAAGAATTCAAGCATACCAAGGAACATGAAAATATTTCTTACCGGTGCCTCGGGATACATTGGGGGATCGTTAGCAAAAAAATTAATCAAGAACGGACATTCTGTACTAGGCTTAGTCCGTTCCCAAGAGAAGGCCGGTCAGCTACAGAAACTGGGTGTAGAGCCGATTCTTGGCTCGCTGGACGATTCCGATATCGTGACCGAAGCGGCGCGAGAGGCCGACGCAGTAATTAACGCGGCGAATTCTGACCACCGGCCGGTCGTGGAGACAGTGCTGAAAGTTCTGACCGGAACCGGTAAACCGTTCATTCAGACCAGCGGCTCGAGTATTGTTTGCGACGACGCGCGCGGCGAGAGCGAGAGTTCGCGAGTCTTTACCGACGACACTCCTTTTGATCCAATCCCGCAGAAAGCAGCCCGAGTAGCAATTGATAAGTTGGTCCGAAAGTCTGGGATTGAGTTAGGTATACGCGCGGTGGTTATTTGTCCGACGCTCGTTTTTGGTCAAGGTCACGGCTTGCATAAGGAGAGCGTTCAAATTCCCCGGTTAGTTGAGCAATCCAGGAAGCGCGGAGCAGGAGTTTATATCGGTCAAGGCCTTAACGTCTGGTCGAATGTGTTCATCGATGATGTCGTCGATCTCTTCGTGCTGGTATTAGAAAAAGCGCCCACCGGCTCTTTCTTTTTCGCTGAAAATGGCGAGCAAACATTCAAGAAAATCGCTGAATCGATCAGTAAGAATCTCGGATTTAGAGGTAAAACCGAACCTTGGAATATCAACGAGGCTGAGGCGGAACTTGGTGACGAACTCGCTCGTTTTGCTCTTGCTTCCAACAGCCGAGTACACGCGGTCAACGCCCGTCGTTTACTCGGATGGCAGCCGAGCGGTCCTTCACTTTTG
>JBEEIB010000313.1:0-5719 GCA_041167675.1 Verrucomicrobiota bacterium | reverse complement strand
GGATCGCCGTTGCATCTCTTCGCGAAACTGAGGGAAGCGCACCCTAATTGGCTGACTCTTCGATCCGGCACCTTGCCGAATGGAACGGTGTGGTTCGTATCCACAGTGAAACACTTTTGGTGCTGCTCAAGGAGACAAAAGGTAATTATGTGTCGGATCGACCTCTTTTGTTGGCGCCGGAATAGGAATCAAAATCTGGGCGCGAGATCCGATCTGGGGCTGACTTTCAAAGGAGAACCGGGCGTTGCCGCGGTATACGGTTTGCAACCTCTCTTCCAGGTTTCGGAGCCCAAACCCGGTGGAGCTTCTTCCGACTAGCTTCTTTGGCCTGGTCGCACCTACACCATTATCTTCAACCGTTAATTCAAGGTAATCCGATCGCTGGCGAGCACGAATCGTTAGTTGGTTCTCGCCGGCCTTCGGTCCTAATCCGTGCTTGATTGAGTTTTCTACCAATGGTTGGAGGATCAGTGCTGGTACCGAGAACTGCAATACTGAGTCCTGAATATCAAAGCTAACTTGAAGGCGCTCGCCGAATCGGACCTTTTCAATTTGTAAATAGGTCTTCAAAAAAGAGATCTCTTCGTCGATCGAGCTGAAGGGGCGATCGTGATGAGTTAGCACGTGTCGAAAGATCTTGGCTAGTCGGATTATCATCTCCTCGGCGACTCGCGGTTCGGCCGTAATCAAGGCAGCGACACTGTTCAAGGAGTTGAACAGAAAATGGGGATTGATCTGAGCTCGAAGAGCTAGGAGCTCCGCTTCCACCAACTGTTTAACTAGCAGCGCCTCTCGGCGAGCCATTTCGATATTCTCTTTTTCGCGGTCGATTACTTCCAGGCGGCGCCCGATTGCGAGACAGACTTCCCGCAGAAAATCGATCTCGGCATTGAAAAGCGTATGGCGACCGGGACCCGGCGAGATCGCGAGGTAGAATGGCGCCGGTCCCTCCCCTTTCTCGATTGGGAACATACCGTCCCGGGCGAAATCCGAGGAGAGTGCCCCGGCGGAACCGACCTGCACCGTGCCGTTCGAACGGACACTAGCGTCTTCGATGCGCAACGCGCTCCTCACCAGTTCTTTTGCAGTATTAAAGATTGCCGTCGGTTCAGATTCGGTCGCAATAGCCTCGCGAAATGACTTAAGCGCGCGCTGGTAATCCGCTTGGCGGAAAATTTGCCGATCGACCAACCAATCGCTAAGCATCGTGATTCTCGCATAGCAAATGATCGCTACCCAGACGATTGCAGCGAATCCGAGCACCGCTAAGGCGCCCGAATGCATATTCTCATCTACCGATAATCCAAAAACCGTACGGGCAAGAAATGAGCTACCCAGAGCAAGCAAAGCTCCCAGTAAAATGCGGAGGCCCTTTTGCGCGAAAATGTCGCTAAAGCGAAAGCGAGAAAAGTCGAAAAGGCCGCCAGCGACGACGAGCAGTATGCTGAATGGCTTACAAACGATGAGGAACGATTGCACCCAGGACGGGACATTTTTGATATGCTCTTCCAAGGCACGGATCGTAACCAGAGTGATACCCGTCAGTAACGCGGTTATGGATATCCAGGAGAGTCGTCCTCGCAATCGGCCAGGCAAGAAGATGAATGCACCGAGCCAGAGGAAAAACATGCCGTTGTAAGCGGTGAGATCAAACCGTTCCACCGGACTCTCCACGTCCCGCGCGTAATAAATGTGGTGCGGAAGCAGTCCGATACCATGGGCGAAGCTTAGCAAAACCGCGCTGAAACAGGCGGCCGCGAAAACCGCTCGTCCCACCCACCGTCTCCGAGGAGATGAATAGGGACCCTGCGCCCAGAGTCCAAGAATCGTCACCGGCCAAGCAGCAGCCGCACAGAAGGCAAGGTCGCCTGCCAGCAGCACGATCAGCGAATGAGCCGATTGACCGAGGCAGAAAGCAATCTGCTCGGTGCATGCGTTCAACGTAAACGTGAGCGCGCACGCAGCGAAACCGAAACGCGCGACGCGATTTTCTCCGGTCGAGCGTAGCGCGAGGACCAGGAGGAGCGCCGAGAGGGCGCTTCCGACGCCGAAATTGAAAGATCTTTCGATGACACTCGAATCGTTACTCAGCGCGTTAGCAAACAGTAACAACAGACGAGATAGAATCACAGATTTAGCGGTTCTCTAGCAGATCGCTTCACCCTCGTCTTACGACGAACCAAACCAATTGGTCAGGCTTGGCATCTTGGCTCAATACACTATTTGTCGCGCCGTGAAGCCGAGGGAAAATGCAACGAAATAGTCGCCACCGCAGCTTGCCGAGTAGCAGGAAGGGATTGCGCTGACGAAGCGCTTTCTTGGCGTTCATAAAAATGTTATAGGACGACCGATGGTAGAGCTGAGTAGCGACGCTTCAAACTCTCTGCTAACAAGCGCGGAGGATTGCTTGTTTAACGCGGTTAAGTAGAATCCGAACGCGAGCGGAAATGCATATTGGCGTATCCGACTTCGGCCGTCGTCGGACAAAGTCGGTGTGATGGGGATGACCGCTACCGAAACATGCACATTCCAAGCTCACAGATCCTGCCTTTGCTGGATCTGTTTCGCCCTACCATCACACATCATGCGCAGACGCCGCTCTCGCTGATACGCCACCTCCCCCACCGCGCTTGATTCCTCACTCCCGGCACTCGTCCGGCTTTTTCCGCGTTCGTCCGGAATCATTAGTTCCCACGTAGCCGACGTTTTCTATTAGCGCCGTCCTAACTAATTCCATCCACGCTATGCCGCACTCAAAACATCGTTCTACTTGGTTTTGGCTCCACTGTCAGACTCCCCGATTCTCGGCTCGATCGGTTTTGACGATCATTGTTCTATTCAGTGGTGCTCCCGGTGCACATGGCCAGGAATCCGCCGGAAAAGAAGATATTCAGAACCTCGAAAAGAACCCGTTGCCTTTGCCGACACTGCGACCGCACCCTCAATACGAACTCTCGGCTGCAGTCGACTATTCATGGGTTGGTAGTGCGAGCTTCAATGATAAAAACGCCGACTCTAGAAATAGCAGAGGCCAAAGATTTCCACTTGGGAATATCGGTGAACAAGACATCTTCGGCAAATTGGACCTTGGTATTCCGATTACCGATTCGCTGGCATTCACAATTGGAGCATCCTACAAAGGCTTCTTCTTTAATCTTCCCCAGTTGAAACCAGGAACGAAACCAATGATTCCATTGCGGTCTCAGCTCGAAGAGATCGAGGTCGGCGTTGGTCTTCGTTATCGATATTCTGATAAGCTCACACTAGTTGGTGAGGTCTCAGGTCGTATCGCGTCCGATTTCGTCAGTCTCAGCAGCGATGATCTTGGGATTGGCGGAAAGATCGGCCTACGCTACGCTCCGTGCGGCGACGATAGTCTCTATTTCGTCCTTGGTGCCGCCTTTGAGACCAACTCCAGCCGGATAGTTACACCGGAGGCCGGAGTCCACTGGGAACCCAACAATCGTTGGACCTTCAATCTGCTTTTCCCGAAACCGGAAGTAGATTTTCATCTGAACTCTCGAATCACAATCTTCGCGAACGCCGAGGGTGTTGGTGGAACCTTCCGTGTCGGAAAGAATGTCGGTACAAATAGCCTCGGACCCAATGTTGGTAGCACGAAATATAACAATGCGTTGCTTGATTATTCGGAAGTGCGCGTGGGCGGCGGTGTCCGGCTGCAGCTATTCAAGAATGTCAGGCTGGAAGCCGAGGCGGGTAGCACGGTTTACCGAAAGTTCGAATATATTCGTTTTGGGCAACAGACCTCACCGAACAATGCTCCGTTCGTTGAAACCTCCCTAAAAATCTTGTTCTGAGGATTTTCGCTTATGAGAATCTTTCAGTTCACGGGCATCTGGATGAGGATCTTTCGTGAAGTTAGCGCGATCGTCATGCTCTCGACAACTTCATGTCTGCGGGCGGTTGCCTCTCCGGGCTGGACGGTTAGCGACCGGATTCCGGTGGGCGGAGATGGAAACTGGGATTACGCCACTCTGCAAGCAGAGCAGGATCGTCTCTATGTGGCTCATCAAGATCGGATGGTCGTCATCGACCTATCGAGTCGCACTGAGATTCGCTCGATCCCTGGCCAGGAAATACATGGGGTTGCACTCGTGCCCGAGTTGAATCGCGGGTTTGTCAGCGATGGTGACGCGGGAAGCGTCATCCTCTTCGATCTGAAAACCTTGGAAGTAAATAGGACAATCCAAGCCCAGACCGACGCAGACGCGATTTGCTATGAACCTGTAACCCGCCGCATTTTCACCTTCAATGGGGATAGCCGTAACACCACCATAATCGACGCGGTGCGCGCTCAGATTGTCGGTATGCTGTCTCTCGATGGCCAGCCTGAATTCGCCCAGACCGATAGGCGAGGCGCAATCTTTGTAAATATTGAAGACAAGGATGAGGTGCCAAAAATCGATGCCGCCGGAGCCAAAGTCATCGAGCGCTGGCCATTGCCCGCGCGGAGCAGCCCCTGCAGCATGGGGATTGACCTGCAGCATGATCGGCTCTTTATCGGCTGCAGGAATCAGACTCTCCTGGTCATCGACAGCCTCTCAGGGGAGAACGTGGCAACCCTTCCGATCGGAAAATGGGTCGATGCCACGGTCTACGATCCGGTGCGGCGACGCGTCTTCGCCTGTTGCGGGGACGGCACACTGACAGTCGTTCGCCAGGATTCGGCCGACTCCTATACGATAGACGAAGTGGTGCAAACCGAGTTGGGAGTTCGCACCATGGCCTTCGATTCCGCAACGAACACAATCTATCCGCCCAGCGCTAAACTGAGCCCGATTTCTCCGCAAGACCCACATCCGCATCCGCACCCGATCCCCGGCACGTTTCATATCCTGGTCTTGACTGAGACAACCAAGAAGTAAGCAAATGATTCAAGCGACCAGGAAGAATGTTTGCGCGATTATTCCTGCTTTCGGTGAGGCACGCTTTATCGGGACCGTCGTGTGTGGCGTACTCGAGCACCTCGATCACGTCATCGTGGTCGATGACTACTCGCCTGATCAAACGACGACAGTCGCCCGTGCGGCAGGCGCTGAAGTCATTCGTCATTCCGAGAATTTAGGGAAAGGTGCGGCGATTAAGACGGGATTACGCAAGGTCGCGGATAGCTATCGGTTCTTTCTCTTCCTGGACGGAGACGGCCAACATGATCCCGCCGAAATTCCGAAGTTTTTGGCCAAAGCAACAGCTACCCAGGCACACCTCATCGTCGGAAATCGGATGTGGAACGCTACGAGAATGCCGACCATTCGGCGGTGGACGAATAAGTTCATGTCGTGGCAAATCAGCAGACTATGCTGCCGGGAAGTTCCAGACAGCCAGTGCGGCTTCCGAATGGCTCGCTACGAACTGCTGCCATTCTTGCACGAATCGCGCGATGGATTCGCTTTTGAGACTGAGAACCTCCTATTGGCGGCTCGCCATGGTTTTCAGATCCAATTTGTGCCGATTCGAACGATTTATGGGGATGAAATAAGTAAGGTCAAACCGATGCGAGATACGTTTCATTACATCCGGGTTTTGGCAAAATACCGTTCCGATGGCGGCAGCCGTCGGCGTAAGGCGGTCGCATAAGAAAATGGGACTCCTCGCGATGATGAGGTACGGAGCATCAACGAACAACACACGCAATTCGGTTATATGCAAAACGCCTTGTTTCTGAGAAACCTCTGGTACTTCGCGCTCCCTGGCGACA
>JBEEIB010000312.1:0-15946 GCA_041167675.1 Verrucomicrobiota bacterium | reverse complement strand
GTCGCTGTGTACGAGTCTTCAACCAGCAGATGGAACAGGTCCAAATCCATAGCCGAGTTGAACCAGGTCGCTTTAGCCATGTCTTAGGCGCCAGAGGCTTACATGCTCCGGTCATCAGTTCCTGCCGCTATTGGATCAGCCGAGCAGCGGTCATAGGCGAGCAATGTGGTCAGTGGGCTCAAGGCGCCTTTGAGCTGCGCGGAGCCGAATCGCTGCGTTCCATCATGGGCTTGTGCGCTCTGATCAAGCAACATTCGGATACTGCAATCAATACCGCCTGCTCTAAGGCGCTCAAAGCCGGCGTTCGGGCAACAGACCGTCGAAACGGAAAAAATCGTACGCTTAGGTCTTCCAAGGATCATTCGACTAAAAGAGAACGCTCCAGAACTCGATTACAGCTCGTTTTTACGGCAAAACCGGTACTGGAAGACCAACTATCGGCGGATCGAGGCTCTGTGCTGGCTTGGCAATGAGATCGAACAAACAAATGCATCGAACCCAGCCGAATTTTGAGAAGCTTACGTTAGTTGCCTTTTGCCGAGAACGCCAATCCGAGAACGAACAGTGTCATTGTTGCGACGTATATTGAGATGATGACCATTATCATTGTTGTTGCTCGTTTTAGTTGGTCACGTAATTACATCGGCGCTCAGAGTTTTCATTGGTGGTGCCGGTTGCTATGTCGGTACTACGAGTTTGCGTTTACCGAGTTCTCGGATTCCTGAATGAGCGACTCAGATTTATCTGCGCCCGGAAAGACACGTCCCGCTTTTTTTGATCACGCGTGGGTTTGTGGTCCCTCCGTAAAAATTGGGCAAATCCGAGAACTCGGAAGGCGCTATACCGTAGTATTGGGATTGAATCCGGTCATTCAAGGCAGACGGCTGAGCGCGGGTTCACGAGTAACACAAGACGAACTAATGCACTGCACCAATAGTTTAGAGAGAAATGAGATGACCCCAATAAAGAGCACTTTACTGAGAAAACTGGATCGACGTTTCAGCGGCACACGTCGCATAGCTCACGATTCATGTCGACACCGAGATTATCCGCTGCTTTAGTAGCCAGCTGCTCAGAATGAGAGATTTCGGTGAATCAGGAGCACGGCTCGAAATCGGGTGATCCAGCTCAGTTTCGCACTACGCGCTGGAGCGTCATCCTTATTGCCGCGGAGAGCCAGTTGCCAGGCAGTCAAGCGGCGTTAACGGAACTCTGCCAGGATTACTGGTATCCACTTTATGCTTTCGCTCGTCGCCGCGGGTACGCGCCGCACGACGCGCAAGACCTTACGCAAGGATTCTTCCTTCACCTCTTGGAACGCCGTGCATTAAAGCGCGCAGATCCGCTGAAAGGCAAGTTTCGATCATTCCTGCTCGCCTCATTCCGGAATTTCCTAGCAGACGAGGCAGATCGAGTGCGTTCTATCAAACGCGGTGGAAAACATGAATTTGTCTTTCTCGATGCTGAGGATGCGGAGAATCGCTACCAGCTGGAACCTTCCGATCATTTGACTGCAGAGAAGATTTTCGATGCTCGTTGGGCAATGACTTTGTTAACTCGGGCAGTCGAGCGTTTGCGGGAACAATGTGCTGCGTGCGGCGAGACATTGCGATTCGAAGCGTTAAGCGCCTTTGTAGGTGTAGCTGTTGGTGAGGCGCCGCCATCGTATGAAGAAGTGGCCAAATCGCTCGGTATCAGCATCGGTGCGGCTAGGACTTCCATCCATCGATTCCGCAAGCAGTATGCCGCATTTTTGCGGCAAGAGATCGGCCGCACGGTTTCGGATCCGGCGGAGATCGATGAGGAAATCCACGCTCTGTGCGATGCGCTGGTCGTAACTGAAGGCCGCCTATGAGTGACGCTTCTCAAGATGCAACGGTCGACGACAAAGCTAGAGCGACTACATCGAACAAGGTGATTTCCACCTGTCCGAAGTGTGGTACAAAGATTCCGGATTCGCTTCCCTCCGACCGATGTCCAGTCTGTCAGCTGCAGGGTGCACTCGACCCCGAGGACAAGGCGGCAGCGCCGTCGTCCCACAGATTTGATCATTATGAGCTTCTAGCCGGCGACGATGGTACGCCGCTCGAGCTGGGTCGTGGTGCAATGGGAGTGACGTACCGTGCCTTTGACAGCAATCTTCGTTGTCCGGTGGCGCTTAAAGTCATCAACGCGCGCTACCTGAACGACGAATCAGCGCGCCTCCGCTTTGTGCGGGAGGCCCGGGCCGCAGCTCGACTTCGCCATCCTAATGTGGCCTCTGTCTTTCATCTCGGAACGAAGAATGGCGATTATTTCTATGCCATGGAGTTCGTGGAGGGAGAAGCGCTGGAGCAGGTCATCAAGAACCGAGGGCCGATGCCGGTGACATTGGCCCTCGATATTGTTGACCAGGTCGCCGCAGCGCTGGAGGCGGCTCACAAGGAACAAATCGTCCATCGCGACATCAAACCCGGGAACCTGATGCTCCGTTTTGGTGAAGGCGGTAGTGTAAACGTTAAAGTGATTGATTTTGGCTTAGCGAAAGCGGCATCCAGCGCTCATTCCGATCCGACGCTTTCCACCCCAGGCACGTTCACCGGGACCGCTCTTTTCGCCAGTCCTGAGCAATGCGCAGGAGGCGAGGTTGACACTCGTTCGGACATTTATTCTTTAGGTGTGACTCTCTGGGAAATGCTGACGGGTAAGGTGCCCTTTACCGGTACGACTGTCCAAGTGATGAGCCAGCACCTGCATGCGCCGCTCCCACTCGAGCAACTTAAAAATATCTCGGCGTCGGCAGTCGTTTTGCTCAAACGAATGCTGGAAAAGGACCCCGCCCGGCGGCCTCAAAATCCATCCAAGCTTCGAGCGGAGGTGCGCGCGGTGAGGCAACTGTTGGCGTCAAAACCGGCGATAGCCGGGAAGGGACGGTGGAGGCTGGCGAGATGGCTTGGGGTTGGCATTGCGCTTCTAGTGGTTGTCTCTGGGATTGCGTTCTATTTCTTGGCTCCCAAATCCCACCCTTCCTTTGCGACTGCCAAGTCTATCGCCGTGCTGCCATTCGATAATCTGAGCGACAGCAAGGAAAACGAGTACTTCAGCGACGGACTTACCTCCGAGGTGATTTATCAACTATCCAAGGTTGCCGATCTTCGAGTCATCGCGCGCAGCTCGATACTTCGCTATAAAGACGTTACCGGCGCGCACCGTCGTCCACTGAATGAGATTGGGGCCGAGCTCGATGTTGGCACTATCCTGGAAAGCACCGTCCAGCGGATCGAAAATCGGATTAAAATCGTAACGATCCTTTACGACGGACGTACTAATCGGCGGCTCTGGGGCGCATCGTACGATCGCGAGCTGAAGGATGTGTTCGCTATTCAAACCGATCTGGCAGAGCAAATCGCAACGGCTCTGCATGCGAAACTGTCAGCCGATGAACGCGCCAATCTACAGCGTGGACCGACCGAGAACTTAATCGCTTACGACCTTTATCTCCATGGGCGGGCATTGTGGGAACTCCATCGCCAGGAGGATAACGAGAAGGCGATTGGATTGTTCAAACAGGCGCTGGAACAGGACCCGAAGTTCGTGCTCGCCCATATCGGGTTGGCGGACGCCTATATCGACAGAGTAAAGCGGTTCCACGGAGAGGATTTCTGGCTCGACTCCGCCATCGATCTTTGCCAACAGGCAATTGCGCTCGACGCCAAGCAACTACGCGCCTACACCTCGCTGGCTAGCGCGTTCAATCTCAAAGGTTGGTTCGACCGAATGGGCGCGCCGGTCGGCAAAGCGCTTGAACTCGCGCCCAACGATTGGGATGCAAACCGCATGGCGGCCGCCGAATTTACCGAGTTCAGACGCGAGGAAGAGATGTACACGTCGATTCGAAAGTGTTTCGTGACTAACCCGTTTGATTCCTGGGCGCCTTATGAGCTAGCCCTAATCTGCTGGACAGTGGGGGAGAAAGAGTTGGCAGAAAAATGGATGCAGCGCGCCATCTACTTGGAGCCGAATCCGCAGAGACGTCAACTGATGGAGAGCGAACGGCTGGTTTACCGCGGAGACTACGCGACAGCTCTGCCCGGATTGCGGCAGTTGCCCCCGGACCTGAAAACTCATTATACGGCTGCAGGCGATTTGGCTCTTTTCTGTACAATGCAAGTGGGGGATTGGCCAGCCGTCACTCGAACTATCGAAGCCAAGACGGAAAAAGAAAATCCGACCAACTTGCTTCGTCTGGCTCTAGCACTGCGCGGTACAAATCGAGAGGAGGATGCGCACCAGACAGCGCAACGAGTGGTGGCTTTGACGCAACAAAAATTGTCGACAGCAAAATCGTCACGCTGGATGCGTTTTGACCTAGCCATCGCCGAGCGACTGCTCGATCGGAACGATTCCGCCTATCAGCGTCTGCGCGATTTGATCGCTAACGGTGGTTTCCCCGATCCGGTACTGGGGCGAATAGACCCTGGGCTCGATGTATTCAAGTCCGACCGCGAATTCCAGAGCATTCTGATCGAATTGGATAAAAAGAATGCAGCGACTCGTGCCCGCATTTTGGACATAGAGAAAAATTTTTGAGATTCGGGCCGGCCCGCAACACAGTTTGGACGGGAGCTAAGGGAGGAGAGACAGGGTTTCGACTCGAACTCAGCCGAACGGTTTTCCTTTAGCGGCACCGCAACTCGGGATTGGGCGAAACACACCATCGCGGCCAAGGCGCGTGGAGCGATACAGTCCGGCCACGCATCGCGTTATAAAACCCAATGCTTCATGCCGGACTGTGAGCCGAACGTGTCGCACGTCCGATTGGCTCGCACGTCTTTACGGCCCACACGCTTGTGGCTCACGCGCCCTGCCCGCCTTCGTTTTTCGCGAAATCCGCGAACTCCGGAAGGCCAATCTCTTAGTACGAGTCAGACCGGCAGTCACAGACAACCAACCAAAAGCCGGTTCAAAACCTACATAAACCTAACAATACCAACTGAGTAAAATCACAAATGAAAACCGTTCTAAACCAAATGTTTAAAATGAGGGCCATCGCATTCGCCACCCTGGCGGGCGCAGCGCTCGCATCTTCGCCGGCTCTCGCCCGCGACAATGATAATGATGGCGACGATTTTAAGTTCGACCTCGTGCGTTCGAAGGGACTGGCCAATTTTCCTACCGTTGCGCCCCATGCGCATGGCCAGGTCAAAATTGAATCCATTGGTCCAGTCGAAATCATGAAGGTCAAAGTCTGGGGCCTGCCGCCCAATACCGGCTTCGACTTGTTCGTGATCCAAGTGCCTAACGGTCCGTTCGGGTTATCCTGGTATCAAGGAGATATTCAGAGCAATAAAGACGGTGTCGGCTATGGCGAGTTCATCGGCCGCTTCAATATCGAGACGTTCATTGTGGCGCCGGGCGTCGCTGTTGCCCCAAGCGATCCATTCCACGATCCCAAGCGTATTCCAGATGCCGCACAGAATCTCGCGACAAACCCAATCCAAACTTATCATCTGGGCCTGTGGTTCAACAATCCGCAGGATGTGGTAAAAGCAGGTGGTCCAGGCACTGTCACCCCGTTTAACGGAGAGCATGACGCCGGTGTCCAGGTCCTGAGCACCGCAGAGTTCGCCGACACTGACGGACCGCTTAAACGAGTTACTACAAGCGGTAACTGAGTCGAACTCTATTAGCCGAATTGAGTTGATCGAACCGGGCAGGCGCAAATTCACAGAGCGTCTGTCCCGGTGATCAAGTTCCCTAACAAGCGAAATTTCTGCTGGGAACTAAACGGTACACCTCTGCGCCGGTCAGCGAAGCCAGTAGGTCCAATCGTGAAAATTTTCTCTGCAGGCTCATTCCACCGGCCAGACGATCAGCGTCAACGACGGCTGGTACATGGTTAACGTTTCCGTCTGCGGGCCGGTTTCACTGGCTTGGAATCGAGGGACCAGCGACCTAGGCGATAGGTACGGGAGTAACCGGCGGTGCAATTAGCGATGGTCACGGCGAGAGAGCCGCCGGAATCGCATTCATAGCGCTCCTCGATCTTCTGTGCAGCCGTCCCTGGTGAATGGACGACGGGAGTAGATTGCAGGTCGGGCGCATTCGCTAACGCAGGATCGAAGGGAAAGCGGATATCGTCCCATAGGGTGATTTCGCCGCTAGGCGCACCAACCGGAGAACGATGGCTGCATTCGAGGAAGCGGAAATGGCCAATATTGTGGACCGGGAAATAAGAGCGGCAGATAGTGAGATTTGGCTCACCCGGTGAAGGCAAGTTGAGTCCCTTTTCAAATAACGCATCGAAGATGATGGTTGAACCGCAGTTCCCTTCCCGCCAGACGCCGAAGGAACGCGAGAGGCGTTCGCTCAGGCGATAAGTGCCGGGTTGATCGGCTTGAATCGCGAGACCGATGGCCGTGGCCGAGCGCGCATAAGCAGAGCGGCGCACCCGGCGGCCGAAGCGTTCGCGGAGCATGCGGGCGATTAAGGGCAGCTCGCTTCCGCCTCCAGTGATGTAAAGCACGTCGCACTGGGGGCTCAGATCCTCAGCAGCGTGGATGGTTTCTTCTACCGCTGAACGGGCGGTTTCATAGAACTCAGCGACGGGAATTTGGACGGGCTTCCAGTCCGGATGTGCGTGCTCTAAATCGATCGTGATACGGCGCGAATTCGGATTCAGCGCCTCTTTTTTGTGGCGGCATTCTTCCAGCAGGCGGAACCAGGCTGCGGCCGGAAGGTTGTCCCCGGCCGTTTGATCGATTCCAGCGGCTTCGAGCGCCAGATCGGCAAGGATCTGGTCAAAGTCATCCCCTCCAATGGTCGGGATGCCTTCGGAAGCGACGACGTGATGGACATTTTCGTCGAGCGTGACAAGCGAAGCATCAAAGGTACCCCCGCCGAGGTCGTAAACGAGGATGGTTTCGGGCCTCTCCTTGCTCTGGCGTTGGCGATGGCCGAACTCGATGCTGGCGGCGCTGGGTTCATTAAGTACGCCAAGCACTTCGAACCCTGCGTTGCGAAACGACTCCACCGTAAGGAAACGCTGATTGCTGTTTGCGTGGGCTGGGACGCCGAGGACGATCTGCAACGGCTCGTCGGAATGGATGCGCAGATTCGAGCGTTGGCGCAGCGTGGCGAGCAGAGCGCTGGTGAGACCGTCGAGCAGCCCGGCGAGTTTGAGCTGTTGTTCATCACCTAGATCGAGCAGAGTTTGCGGGCCAGCGTCCTCCAAGAGGCGCTTGACCGAGCGGATGACGGTCCAGGACTCGTTTCCTTGCTGATCGTAGGCGTCCCACCCATAGAGACGCTCATCACCACGGATCGCTACCAACGAAGGAAACCAATCCGGTGACGTTCCGTCCGGTGCTTCGAAGCTGACGAGCGGATAATTACCGCGGTCGGCAGCGGCAACTACAATCCGATTGGTTCCGAAATCGACTCCTAACTTCACTATTTTCACCTATTCTAACGACAGCGAGATAATCCACCAGGAGTGAGTTGCTTGGAATGAAGTATTTTCCAATTGAAGCCGGTATCCGTCGGGCAAAGTAGCCGTGCGCTCCTATGGATCCGTGTTCCGCAGCCGGTAGCTGCGCCGTACTTTGCGGCTCACCGATAGATTTCTGCACCCGATTTAGCGAATTCTTCTGCCTTTTCGTGCAGACCTGTAACCACCGCTTCGTCGTTTGATACTCCCCGTTCCGCTGCGTATTTGCGTACCTCTTCGGTGATCTTCATTGAACAGAAGTGCGGTCCGCACATTGAACAGAAATGTGCTGTCTTCGCACTCTCCTGTGGCAGGGTAGCGTCGTGGTAGGCCCGAGCCGTTTCCGGATCGAGGCTCAGATTGAACTGGTCCTCCCAGCGAAATTCAAAACGTGCTTTGCTGATCGCGTCATCGCGGTATTGTGCACTCGGATGGCCTTTGGCCAGATCGGCGGCGTGCGCTGCAACTTTGTAGGCGATCACTCCTTGTTTCACATCGTCGCGGTTCGGTAATCCAAGATGTTCCTTGGGCGTGACATAACAAAGCATCGCTGTGCCGTACCAGCCGATCATCGCTGCGCCAATCGCGCTGGTGATGTGGTCGTACCCGGGCGCGATATCCGTCGTTAATGGCCCGAGTGTATAGAACGGAGCTTCATGACACCATTCCAGCTGCTTCTCCATGTTTTCTTTGATCATGTGCATCGGCACGTGACCCGGACCTTCGTTCATCACTTGCACACCAAGTTCCCAGGCACGCCGTGTGAGGTCGCCCTGCGCTTTTAGCTCCGCAAATTGCGCTTCATCGTTAGCATCTGCGATCGAGCCGGGCCTTAGACCGTCGCCGATCGAGAAACTGACATCATAAGCCGCCATGATCTCGCAGATTTCGTCCCAATGGGTGTAAAGAAAGCTTTCTTGATGATGAGCAAGACACCACTTTGCCATGATGGATCCCCCGCGCGAAACGATGCCGGTCATTCGGCGAGCGGTGAGGGGAATGAACCGTAGTAATACGCCGGCATGTACCGTGAAGTAGTCAACGCCTTGTTCGGCCTGCTCGATCAGCGTGTCGCGATAAATTTCCCACGTCAGTTCTTCGGCGCGGCCCCCGACTTTCTCGAGCGCTTGATAGATCGGAACCGTTCCAATCGGGACCGGGCTGTTCCGGATGATCCACTCTCGCGTGGTGTGAATGTTTTTCCCAGTCGATAAATCCATCACGGTGTCTGCACCCCAGAGAGTAGCCCAACGCATCTTCTCGACCTCTTCTTCGATACTCGAAGCGACGGCGGAATTGCCGATGTTGGCGTTGATCTTCACCAAAAAATTCCGGCCAATGATCATCGGCTCCGCCTCAGGATGATTAACGTTGGCCGGAATGATGGCCCGACCGCGCGCGACCTCGGCCCGCACAAATTCCGGAGTGATGTACGCCGGAATCACAGCTCCCCAGGGTTGGCCGGGATGATGGCTGCCGTTCGTTTTTATCTCGGAATATTCGCGACCTAGATTTTCGCGGATCGCAATGTACTCCATCTCAGGCGTGATAATGCCGTTCCGAGCGTACCAGAGTTGGGTGACCGGATGTCCTTCTACAGCACGCAATGGACGACGGCGTAGACCAGGAAATTGGCCGTCCGTCCCGTTTCGTTCCGCGGTCTTCTTGGCATGCGATTCGCTCAGATAGCCGTCGTCCTGCGGACGCGTGGAGCGTCCTTCGTACTCAGAAGCATCGCCACGTTTTAGTATCCAATCTCGACGGAGTGGGGGAAGTCCTTTCCGAATGTCGTGTTCCTGGTCCGGATCACCCCACGGTCCGCTGGTATCATACAGGTTTACCGGCAAATTATTTTCCGAATTCCCGTCCGGCAAACGGGTAGGTGATTGGTCGACCTGTCGAAGGCTGACACGAAGGTTTTGCCGTCCATTGATGTAGATTCGGCGGCTTTTTTGAAACGGGCTTGTGGTCATGAGATTAGATCGCAGGACCACTTTGGCTCCCTTCGGCGGCATTACCCGCATCAGGTTCTAAGGGTTCCTCGAAAAAAGTCGAGGATCTCAGCCAACGGCTCCCCTGCAGTGATGAAACTATTCCCGGAGATTACCAGGACGCAAGGGGTTTCCTAATCGATGACCGATACCCAAAAACGGTAGGGACGCGTTTCGCGACTACGCTAAACCCACGCTGCGGCTAAGCCGGCCTTTTGTAAAAATGCGGTTTCGCGAGCTGAGTTCATTGATTATATCTACGTCAACCAAGGTGAGGGGGATTCATGAATAGGACTGCTGGCCTGCGATCGAATTCAATGCGTTGGCTACCTTACGTTTTCACAGCACTATTAGCTCTCCCTGCTGCGGATGCTGCGTTAGTTTTTCAGGACCGGCATACTGATTCGGGCGGCGCCCAAATCGTTTATAGCTTCGAGACGAATTCCCAGGAAACTGCGTCTCCGGTTGATCAGACCCAAGCGACCAAGGTAGCCACATCGTGGGCTGCCAAATATTACAAATTGCCGGCTCCGTCGGTCGTCAGTGTGCGAACCCGAAAGCATGCCGATCCGTTTCTGGTTGATTCAATTATCGGCGCCGATCGCGGGCAAACGAGAAACCTTTTATGCCGTGGTACTGCCGAGCGGTTCGATCGTTGAACCTACGACGGTCCGAAGATCGACTGCCACCGCGGCCCTCATTGACCATACGATCCCCTTTGTTGATCCCGTCGTGACTGCGGCGCCGAATAAGATAGAGATCCACGGAGAAATTAGTTTTACTTACGGCTTTGGAAAAGGGTCCGGCTGCGCCAATCGTTATCTGAATCCAGCATGGAATTCTCCTGCCTGGCCGCGGGATATCGAGCCTTGAGGGTACGGACCTCCTGGTTTGGCCAAACGCTTGTGGCAGTCGCCCTCAGAAATTAAGGCCGATCTTTAGTCGAATCTCGTTCCGTTCGTGGCTATTCAAGTCCAGAGAGCCTGACCGAGATCCGTCGGTGTGCCAACCGGCTACCTGAGGCAACCAGGTTAGAGTCGCCCACCACCGGCCGACTGCATAATGAAGTGCCGGACCAATCGAAAATGCCCAGTCTACCTGATTGCGAATATTCGCATCCGCCAACTGGGTCGCGTAACGAGTCTCTAAACCGACAAACCAGTTCGACCCGAAACGGTAGCTCACGCCGGTGGTGATCTCCGGCTTAAAATTCGTGGTGAAACTCTCCCCGTGAGACGGTCTTGGTCGCTCCCATTCAGTTTCATTAGTTAAGTTCAAAACTGCGATCAGTTTGTCTTCTAAGAAGTTTTTCTGGACAAGTAGACGCGTTTCGACTTCCCATTCGAGGAACTTGTCACCCGAGGGGCTATCTGTAAGAGCGTATTCGGGCTCTACAAACAGAGCGATTCCAACCGGGTCCTTGTAAGGGCTGGAAAAAGCGTATTTCAGCTCGAGCCCGTTACCGACAAAAGAGAATCGGTTGCGCCGGGCAGGTGTACTTGAGCCGGCACTTTCCTGACCGGCTCCGCCGGTGAAGTATGTATGATTTTCCTTCCACTCCAGAGCGATTTGAAATCGGTCGGTGACGCCATATTCAACTTCCTGCTTCAGATCGAAACCGGAATAAGACCCGGTGCCTTTGCCAAAGCGGCCCGTGGTCCAACTATATAATTCCCATTTTCCCTTTGGGAGTGTTTCGGCGCCGAAGCTGTAGCCGAAATAATTCTCGTCCGCGTGAACGGAAGAAACGAGGAAGGACGCAAAGGAGAGCGAAGGCAGCAAGAACCGAAGGTGGTTATGGCGCACGATGCTTACATGAGAATGATTCTCATCTGCAGTCAAGTGCCGCTCTTTACTCTTTGATTGGGATCCCCGGAGCCACCACAATGGCCATTTGGCTATTCACCCGGCACTACCATGCTACCGCAATGCGCTTGCGGACGCTCGACTAGCCCTGGCCTCAACGCCGATGATAGCGTCAGGAGAGCGAAGGCTCTCCGGGACCGCTGCGCATCCGCCAATCCCGTCGTTCCGACTGCTTCTGCGGTTCATCGGCCCGTTCAATTACCTGTTCTCGCACCGCTTCTCGTCGTGTGACGATCGAGAAAAGTACGATCCAAAACTTTTTTTCATCAAAGTTTAGTGTGCTGGTCATAGGTCAATCGGATTCGCATCAGTTTCCCGGAGTTTTCGAGTTAGCTACCGAACCCACCGGGACAATTAGCGACCTGGCTTGATTGCTCCGTTCCCCGGAAGGGACCGCGAAATATTCGCGCAGATGCTCGATCGTTGCCGTGCGCTCCGGACGTTCCGGTGCGTTCTCGGTGTTCTTTAAAGTACCGACGTTCGCGTGATGGAATGCGCCAGCGATCGGTCGGAGCCTAATCGAAAGGCTCTCAACCACAGAAAAGAAATACCAATCGAAGACCAGCACGACGCCCAGTGAGCTAACCGCCAACATCGCAGCACCGGCAACAATTGAGTGCAGCCAGTTTGGTTGTTTTATTCGATCGCTTGCCTGGCGTCTGTTCACCGGTTCACGGTGCGCCGGTCCTCCAAGGTATTGGTTTGCCATACGGCCGTAATAAATGCTGCCAATTATACAAGAACTAATGATTCTGGACGGACGCGGAAAAAGAGTGACGACCGGCGGGAATAAGATGTTGAGCGCGGAGGGGAAGGGCGGCGTCGCGTGTCGGCGAAACGACGAATGGGCGAAACGGCGGCAGGGCGACGCAGTTTGACCCATCACGGTAGGGTACGAAAACCTCGGCGCTTCGGTTGGTACGCTCTTTCGTTCTGTTTTCCCCATGCGCCGGGTTTGAGCCATTGGTGGTCCGCCGATTAATAGTGAATTCGGTTTGCGGCTAAGCTGGCCGCGGCGGAGAGACCCGTGGAGCCCTTCCGCTGTGAAATCTCCATCCTGGGAAACCGAATGGCCACGTTTCTGAGACCTCTCCGACCAATTTTAGCACGCCCGGTTTTCTATTTCCTCCATCGAGTCGTATACGGAAGTACGGCTATCGGCGGGCAACCATGGCTCAAACCCGGCGCATGGGGATGCGGAGCAATCGATTACAGCCACCAAAAGCGCCGAGGTTTTTCGCCCTGCTACCGGTCCGTTCGCCCTTTCGCTTCTGCTTTTCTGGCCGCGTTCGGATCCTGTTTGTCCGCGTTAAGCGACCAATCTCCCGCGCTTGCTGGCAAAGGATTGAAGCACCGCCGCTCAGACCTAGCTTGAGCCTTCATTCCAATGGGTTTATGAAAGCCAACAAGGTCCCTCATGAGCGCAATCCGTTTCTCTTAACCGGTAAGCGGCGTTGGCGGCCGTTTCGTTGGATCTTTCGGCGCACCAGGCGTGATGGTGCCGCAAATAATTTATTGAGCCAGGACGTTAAGCCTGCCTAAATTGTATGTTTCGTTGTAAGGCAAAGATGAAGCGATTCGCTCGAAAACATCTGAATCTGTGATCCGTTTTCATCTTTTCTTATTGTTTGCTAACGCTCTGGGTAACGATTCGAGCGTCATCGAAAAATCTTTCAATTTTGGCGTCGGAATTCCGCTTTCGGCCCTTCTTCTCATCCTGGCTCTGCGCTCAAGCGGGGAAAATCGCTCCGCTCATCTGGGCTTCGCCGTATGCGCGCTTACGTTTACTTTGGGAGCCACTGTCGAACAAATAGCCATTTGCCTTGGTCAATCGACCTCTTCGCTCACGGTCGTTCTGGCAGGCAACTTGGCTTTCTGCGCTGCAGCAGCCTGGCCTTTGACCATTCTTGGACTCTGGGCGCAGGGTCCCTATACCTCGATTTGGAGGCAGCAGCTTGGACGAGCGGTTCTTGCATTAGCCGGTTTGGCCGCCGTGCTCCTGAGCTTCGGCCATGTTACCGGACTACTTCCGCAAAAAATTGTTCAACTGCGCGATGTGGGCAGCCGGCTGGGACGGCTTGATCTCGGGCATGATTTTGCAGCTTACAACGGCGTGTTCTTTCTTTGGATCGGTGCATTGGTTTTCTTGCCCGGCCGGCTCCGCGGCCGGCTCTCCTGGCTCTCCACAACCGCATTACTGGTCGGGATCACGCTGGCAACGATCCATGTAGCAGAGGAGCATATAGCGAATCCTCCAGCCTGGCTGCACTCGTTGGTTCTCTTTTCCAAGCAATTCAGCATACTGCTCATTGTCGCCGGCGGCCTTTTCGGATTTTCTCGGTTTCGTTTTAGCGATATTTTTGCGCAGAAGGGCCTGCGTATCTTGTTGGGAGCCTTACTCGCGCTGGGTAGCTCTTTCCTCGCCCGCGGGATCTTTTGGTCCCCACTGAGTGAAAATGAGCCCTCACGCGACTTGGCGGTACTCGCCTTTGCCGTGACCGTTTGGATAGGAATCATTTGCTACGCGAAAATTACGATGTTGAGCGATTGGTTGGTCGATCGACAAATTTTTCGTCAAGCCGATTACCATCGTGCTCTTAAATCTTTCCGTGAGACCATCGCTACCGAAGCTGAACCGGTGCGAATCTTCCGCACCGGAGAAGAATTGGTACGAAGCTCATTGCGGATTGCAGATGCCACGATTCGGGCGAATGATACCCCAGAAATCACATCCGGAATCTGCCAGGAATCGGCCCGCGAATGTATATTTCCAATTCAGAAAGGGGAAGCGCCGGCAGCGTTTTACTTGATCATCTCGCCAGGTGCTGGCCGCCACACGCTTTTTAATGCGGAGCTCGATTTCCTGCGCGAAGTCTGTCTGGCCATCGGACGCCGCCTGGAAGCCACTGATCGCGAAAGAGAGAATATCGAAAGGGCTGGCCGGGAGGCACAGCTAGTTAAACAACTGGTGGAGGCGGAACTCCGTGCCCTCCGCGCTCAAATCAATCCGCACTTTCTGTTCAACTCCTTGAACAGTGTGGCGGCATTGATCGTTGCAGACCCCCGAGCGGCCGAGGAAATGATCATTCGGTTGGCAAAAATTTTCCGCCACGTGCTGACTTATCACGATCGCCCCTTCAGTTCCGTCAACGAAGAGATCTCGTTTTTGGAAACTTATTTGGAAATAGAAAAGGTCCGGTTTGGCGAACGCCTGCAGGTCCACTTTGACGTTCAGGAATCAGTCTCTCAACTGTCGGTACCTACATTGATCCTCCAGCCGTTGGTAGAAAATTCGATCAAGCATGGTTTAGGACCGAAAGTTGGTGAGAACCAGCTAACCATTCGCGCTCGCCAGCAGACGGAGTACCTGGAATTGACCGTCGAAGATAACGGTGTCGGGGCACGGGCACCCCAGAAGCTATCCGAGCACAACTCGATCGGCTTAGGGCTTCGCAATGTAGAGGAACGGTTGCAAACGGTTTATCATGGCGCCGCTCGCTTCTCATTCGAGAGCCAGCCGGCCGCCGGCTCACGAGCTCAAATTTTGATTCCGATTGCTGGTCTGGCATGAGCAAACTGCGTTCGTTGATCATCGATGACGAACCCAACGCCCGAATGCGTTTGCGTCGGCTTCTGAGCGATGACGAACGCGTTGAGGTAATCGGTGAAGCTAAGGATGGACTCGAGGCCGTGTCTGAAATCCAGCGACTAACGCCTGATCTGGTATTCCTGGACGTCCAGATGCCTGGTCTGGACGGGTTCGAAACCCTCAAGGCGCTGCCATCTGAACTGACGTTGCCTTTGATCATCTTTGTTACCGGCTTTCACGAGCATGCCATGGCTGCGTTCGAAGCGAATGCCATCGCTTACTTGCTGAAGCCGATTGAGCCGGAGCGGCTACGAGAAATGGTAGAACGCGCTTGGCGATTGCAACATTTTGCCGAAGACCGTGCTCAAGCTACCGATCAGGTACACCAATTCACGGCGAATGTGCCACGCAATTTTCGCCAGATCGTTGCGCGTAAGCTGGATCGTTTCTTACTGCTGGATCCGGGCGAGATCCTTTATTTTTACATGGACCATGGCATCGTGCGTGCCCGCACTAGCGACGACAACGTGTGGGTTAATTACCAATTAGGTGATCTGGAACATGGGCTGAGGGACTTCAATTTCTTCCGCGCTCATCGCGCTTCGCTGGTCAACCTGCGGCGCGTCAAAGAGATTAGGCCCAATACTCGAAGCGCGTTCCTGCTCATCATGGATGACACTGCCAAGACCCAAATTGAAGTAAGTGAACGTCAAGCCCGCGTTCTTCGAGCGATCATACCGGGGCTGTAGAACCACCCCAAACGCGTCAGAAACGTCTGCAGGAGAAAACTCGCGCAAAGACGGGAGGTCTTCGGTAGGGGTCCGGCGGCCGCCCATAAGCGTCAACATAAGAGGTCGCGATCAGGATCGCTATTGTTGGTCTGAGAAAATGAGTCCCGCAGGGACCTCACGAAAGTAGATGACATGAGCCGACAGCTAACAGCACCCGCTGCTAAACTGTCGGCTCATGTCATCTACTTTCGTGAGGTCCCTGCGGGACTTATTTTCTCAGACCAACAATAGCGATCCTGAT
>JBEEIB010000311.1:0-15823 GCA_041167675.1 Verrucomicrobiota bacterium | reverse complement strand
ACCGGTCCTTAGAGAACTGCCATACAACTGGGCTCGGGTCTCCTGACGAGCGCCACTTGCCTACAATCGCAGAAGAGCCTCCACAGCTAGTGATGAGAGACAACAGAATTGCGAGCAGTGGGATTACCAAGACCAGTTTACATCGCACGAAGATGGATAGCATACTTGATACGAATTCCCCCGCTCTGCGGCTTTCTCAGTGATCGCAGTGCCTGCGAAAATCTCGATTCCATAGATTTCTGACTTAGGCTCGATCTTTGTAAAGCAGCATCAGCGCTCGCTCCCGAATTTAAATTTTTGCAGAACCGGGATTGGGTTTGATGAGCACACTCTCCTGGCTGTTGATTCCCCGGATTTTTGGTTCCGGTATCCGTCGCAATTCATATTGGCATCTTCGTTCGCCTGGTTCAGAGCCCAGAGTTATTGGCAGGTCAAAATCGATTGAATCGGAATAATGTGGCTGGATCGGCGGAATAATGTCCCGAAATGCGCTGAAATTAAGGTTTCCGACTCGGAGAATAACGTTCTCGCCCTCATCTTGCGAAAAAGCCGACGTAGACCAAGACTTACGCTTCCAACGACCATGCCCGAGATCGCGGCGCAGCATTTCCTTTTCCTTGTCGGATGGCAATCACCCGCCAAATTGGCGACGTGCTCGTGCCCATTTCGATAAAAGACGCGCTCGCAAGCGCCGGCCCGGTCGCGTCCCTATTCGTGCAGGGCTGGGTGCGAACGCGGCGCGAGGCAAAGGATTTTTCTTTTATTGAGCTCAATGATGGATCCTCTCTGCCCAACCTCCAGATAATCGCCAGGAGCTCCTTGCCCAATTACCCGGCCGTGCAGCGCTTGATAACGGGTGCTTCCATTACAGTGCGCGGCGCCCTTGTCGCATCACAAGGTAAAGGGCAAAGCTGGGAAGTCATTGCCGACGAGGTGACGATTGTCGGCCCATCGGACGATAGTTATCCCTTGCAAAAGAAGGGACACACTCCCGAGTTCCTCCGCGAAATTGCCCATCTTCGGCCACGCTCGAATCTCTTTGGATCTATTTTCCGTGTCCGCAGCCGCCTGGCATTCGCCGTTCACCGGTTTTTCCAGGACCGTGGATTCTTTTATTTGAACAGCCCAATCATTACCGGCAGCGATTGCGAGGGCGCCGGCGAATTGTTTCGGGTCACGACAATGAATCCGAATAATCCGCCACGAAAACCAAACGGCGAGATTGATTATGAGAAAGATTTTTTCGCCCGCCCGACTTATTTGACGGTAAGCGGCCAATTGGAGGCCGAAGCATTCGCCTCCGCCCTATCTAAAGTTTACACCTTCGGCCCGACCTTTCGCGCAGAGAATTCCAATACGTCGCGACACGCTAACGAGTTCTGGATGATCGAACCGGAGATGGCATTCACAGACTTGAACGGTAACATGGACCTGGCGGAGGAGATCGTGAAGTATCTCATTCACGATGTGCGCGAGAGCTGCCCAGCCGAACTCGAACTGTTCGCGAAGTTCGTCGACAAAGAACTGCTCGGGCGCCTTGATTTTGTTGTTGACCGGCCCTTCCAAAGGATCACCTATGCCGACGCGATCGAGCTGCTGAAGAAGAGCAATGAGAAGTTTGAGTTTCCGGTCGAGTATGGGTCAAACCTGCAATCGGAACACGAACGCTGGCTGACTGAAAAGCATTTCAAATGTCCTGTCACCGTTTTTAACTATCCAAAAGAGATCAAACCGTTCTACATGCGGCTGAACGACGATAATCGCACCGTTACGGCAATGGATCTGCTCGTGCCGGGGATTGGCGAAATCGTCGGTGGCAGTCAGCGCGAGGAGCGTCTAGTGGTTCTGGAAGCGAATATGCGCCGGCATCAGATGGACCCGAACGACTACAAATGGTACCTGGATCTGCGGCGTTATGGTACTGTACCGCACTCAGGATTCGGTTTAGGTTTCGAACGCATGCTCATGTTTGCTACCGGTGTTTCGAACATTCGCGATGTCATTCCATTTGCCCGCACGCCGGGCAGCGCGGAGTTTTAGAACGCTCCTGTTCCTATGGATCTCCAATTGAAAGATAAGATAGCGCTGGTAACCGGCTCAACTGCCGGCATAGGACTGGCAATCGCATCCTGCCTCGTGCGGGAAGGTGCCGAAGTGATTGTCAATGGCCGCACCGACCAACGGGTCAGTACCGCCATCGCCCGGATTAAGCGAGAATTCAGCGCCGCAAATGTTCGCGGCATCGCCGCTGATGTTGGGAGCGCAGAAGGATGTAATAAGATGGTTCGCCAACTTCCGCGTGTCGAAATTCTCGTAAACAACGCAGGTATTTTCGAGCCGAAACCCTTTGAACAGATCTCGGATGCGGACTGGGAAAAATTCTTTGCCGTCAACGTAATGTCCGGTGTGCGCCTGAGCCGTGCGTATTTTCCTGAAATGAAGAAGCGCAATTGGGGCCGTGTCGTTTTCATATCGAGTGAATCGGCCCTGCAAATTCCCGCGGAGATGATCCATTACGGCACGACCAAAACGGCACAGCTTGCTGTCGCCCGCGGCATGGCCGAGACCTGTGCCGGCACGGAAGTCACGGTGAATTGCGTTTTACCCGGTCCCACCGCGAGTGAAGGCGTCAAGGAATTCGTTGGCCGGCTGGCGAAGGAAACCAAACAGACACCGGACCAGTTCGAAAAGGAATTCTTTAAATCGGCCCGTCCCACTTCAATTCTCCAGCGCTTCATCCAGCCGGACGAAATTGCCAACGTTGTCGCGTTTGTTTGCAGCCCGCTCGCCTCCGCGATCAATGGCGCTGCCGTGCGCGCCGATGGCGGAGTTGTGCGGTCGATTGCTTAGGAAATCGGAATCAGCCAAACTTATTCGGACTGTCTTAGCGCCGAACCAGGTTCAGACTTGGCGGTGTCGATTGAGAATACGGCTCTGCCGCTTGTTCCGCACTATCGAATTCGCGCCGGAATCTCAGTTCACTTCTAGTTTAGCGGTGATCGCGTCTTGATCTATTGTTTGACAGCCTCGATTGTCGCCGAAACGAGGTAATCCTCGACGCGCTTGCCCGGCAACCACTCGCGTATGAAGGACCGTGAGGAACCTTTCGGTTCTATCTTAATCCGGCTGAATCCAGCAGCACGCAGCATCGCTTCCAGTTCGCCAATAAGAGACGCCCCCGCCATGCAACCGGTGTAGGCATTCCAGTCGTTTTTCACTTCGTCCGGCAGCACAGCTGTCGCAACGACATCCGCAATCGCTAAACGCCCGCCGGGCTTGAGGACGCGAAAGGCCTCGCGAAAAACGCGTGGTTTTTCCGGGGAAAGATTGATCACACAATTTGAAATAATCACATCGACGCTTGCATCGGCGACTGGCAAGGCCTCGATTTCGCCCAATCTAAACTCAACGTTATTGAAGTGATTTTTCGCTGCGTTCTCCCGCGCCTTGGCTAACATTTCGTGGGTCATATCGACGCCAATCACCTTGCCGTTTGGCCCGACCGAGCGCGCCGCTAGAAAGCAATCGAAGCCAGCGCCGGAACCAAGGTCGACCACAGTTTGCCCGACCCTTAAAGAGGCGATGGCAAGGGGATTGCCGCAGCCCAGTCCAAGGTTCGCCGCCTCGGGAACAGTCGCAGTATCTTCCGCGGAATAGCCCAGAACATCAGTATCAGTGGAGGTGCAGCAGTCTCCTCCGCCAGCGGAACAGCAAGATTCCTCGAGGGTGGTTGAACCATACCGGCACCGTACCTCAGCTCTGATTGAATCCGAAGTAGAATGGATAACCGAAGAGTCCACGCCGGTGTTAGTCCACCGCCACTTCCGCGACCTGCGTTGCAATCCACCAAGTATTCCCGCAGGGATCCTTGACTCCGCCTCGCTTGTCGAAATCACCTGCCCTCACTTGCGGTTCCTGCACAGACACCCCACCAGCTTTGAGCGCGCGCTGATAAACGGCATCTACATCGCTGACATAGATGTGAACCCAGGAATCGAAGGGTGGCCAGTCGCCGCCTCCGTCTCCGATCATGATTACAGTCTCCCCGATGCAAACTTCTGCGTGCAACACTGAGCCATCGGCATGATCAAACCTTCGAAGCAACTTGCCTTCGAACGTCTCTTGTAAAAATTTGATCACGCGCGCAGCATTCTTCGCTACCAAATAAGGCGATACGCTGGAATATCCTTCGGGCTTGTATTTTGCCGCCATTATTCCTCGACTATTACTCTAGCATACCACCTGGCCGTTGCGACTGGCTCCAAACACTCATTTATTTTACTGACACGCACTGACATTGGCGGGTTTGCCCGGTGCCAAGCGTAATTGCCGCCTGTAATAAAAGGAATGCAGCGGCACAAGAATGATCATTGAGAAATAAATCCAACCGCTCCAGTCAATCTCGCGGATTGGTAAGAGACAAGCCAGAATCAGCGACAGAATCCCGACGCCAACCGGTATGCTCCAGCCCGTGACCTCCGCGCGCGTCATGGCTCGTTCCCGGTCATTCAACCGCAGTGGCCTACGGAGTTGCCAAGCTCGCAGATTCAAGAGCAGAATCTCTAATGCGATTGCGCTAAAGCCGAGCGCGTAAATAGCAAACACCATCCGCACCTGTGATTCGGCGGTATGAAAGCCGAGCTTCGATCCTACTAACCCGTTGCTAAGCAGATACCACATTGCTCCGAAAATAGCTTTCAGCGGGTAGACGTAGATCAGCATTGTAACGATCAACGCCCAGCTGACAAAGGTGGAGATGCCATCTTCCAGGCCATAGCGCCGGCTCCATAACCAATGACCCCGCCAAAAAATTCCCAGGACGCCAATACTCGCGACAAAAGTAGGGACATTCCTGAAAACATGAAGTAACTCGTCGATGTTTTCGGGAATATGTTCGGCTGCGATCACTAGCATGCTGATTGCGAAGGCAAAGGTAGCATCGACGAATGTTTCCAATCGTGTCATTTCCATTCCGCGAAGCCGAAACCCGCGCAATCGGGGCAGCCCGTCCAAATGCGCGGGAAGGACCGATCCGATTTCTTCATGTCGCGGGGTTGTCATCGTAGTGCGATTCTATTGCCTTGTTCCCACCTCATCTAAATGCCTGGCGGCATTTGCCCCAGACTTTTCCCGTCTCCTTTTAGCCTAAATATCCGCTCAAGAGGAAGCGGCAACGGTCTGGCTAGATTCTGTTTTGTCGCTGGTGCAATTGCGCCCTTGACCGGGTCGATTCATCCGCTCTCGTCGTGGCGGTGGCGGTAACGCACAATACCAGCATCGAAGGGCGAGGCTTGCGCTCGCTGCGGCGCCTTAAGTTCTGGGTCTGGTTCAAAGAACGAGCCCATCCGTCCGAGCTTCATATCACTCTTCTATGGGCTGGAATTGTCGGGTTCGGCGGCGCGGTGTGCTCGATTGCCTTCCGCCTTGCCACTTCCATCGTGCACAAATTTCTGACCGGTAGCTCCTCACTCGGACTTGCCGAAAGCTTCGCCCATCTGCCACCGCTGTTGCGTGTCGCAATTCCCGCTCTCGGCGGATTGATTGCGGGATCGATTCTTTACTTCGGCATGCGCTGGTGTGGCGAGATCACCACCACCGACTATATGGAGGCGGTCGTGCTTGGCGACGGTAAGATCTCCGCGCGCCGCAGTTTAGTGAAATGTGCCTCTGCCCTTTTCACCATCGCTTCCGGCGGTTCAATAGGACGCGAAGGTCCTCTCGTCCAACTTTCCTCGCTCGTTGCCTCCGCCGCCGGGCGATTGCAACATTGGTCGACGCCAAGACTCCGTTTGCTTGTCGGTTGCGGCGCGGCGGCTGGAATCGCTTCGGCCTACAATGCGCCAATCGCCGGCGCGCTCTTCGTTGCCGAAATAGTGCTTGGCTCTCTGGCGATGGAAATCTTTGGCCCGCTTGTCTTCGCCTCGGTCGTAGCCACACTCACCGTCCGCGGATTTCTCGGCGGCAATCCCCTTTACGAGATCTCGCCCTTTAGGCTCAATGGTAGTTGGGAAATCATTCCATATCTTTTGCTTGGTCTTTTCGTAGGCCTTATCGCGCCGTGGTTCATCCGGCTTTTGCGCGCGGCGGAAACGGTGGCGGCAAAAATCCCAGCTCCCGTCTACGTCAAAATGAGCATTGGCGGTCTAGTGGTGGGTTTGCTTGCGGTTTTTCATCCGGAAGTCTGCGGTAATGGTTATTCGGCGGTAAGCACCATTCTCCGCGGGCAATGGCTTTGGCCAACCGTCGCTGTTATTCTCCTATTCAAAGTTCTCGCCACCGGCGCCACCTTCGGATCGGGTGCTGTTGGCGGCGTATTTACCCCCACCCTATTTGTCGGAGCGAGCTGCGGATTCCTTTTCGGAACTCTGGCCCAGCATTTCCATTTGCTGATCGATCCGCGTGCCTTTGCTTTGGTTGGGATGGGGGCGTTCCTGGCCGCCACCACTCACGCGCCTATCATGGCCATTCTCATGATTTTCGAGCTCACGCTCGACTATCAGATTATTCTGCCTTTGATGCTCGCTTGCGTCATCGGCTACTATACCTCCACCAGTATCGAGAAGCGTTCCATTTACGCCGAGGCCCTTAAGCGCAAAGGTGCAGCCGATTACCGCAAGCAGCTAGCCGAACTTCATGTGCGCGACCTGATCAAACCCGAATCGCTCAACGTTTCGCCTACGGCGCGGTTCGCCGAGATTGCGCAGAAGTTCATTGCCAACCGCTTTAACTATCTCTACGTCACAGACCGTAACCGGTTTATCGGCGCCATCTCCCTACATGACATTAAAAACTATCTTAATGCACCTGAGCTGGCGGAGATTGTCATCGCCGAAGACATCCTGCGCTACCCATTCCCGACCGTCCGACCGGAAGCCACGCTCGGCCGCGCCCTCGACCGTTTCGCTCATCACGACGGAGAGCGGCTACCGGTGGTAAATCAAGAAAACTGTTTACTCGGCAGCATCGCCAAGACTGACTTGATCCTGGCTATTGCCGGTAGTAACCGATCTCCGTCTACAGTTCAATCGGAAGATATTGAGTCGTGAGAGCTACCTGATTTCTTTTCGGTTTGGCTGGCCCTCGTTCTCCGTCCTCTCTTTCTGAGTGATCTAGCTACGTTCGTGCGAGTGTTTCGCCTTTAATCTTTCAGTGTCGCAGTTTTTTAGCTTTTCCTTCTCTCATGTCTATCTCGATCCAGGAACCGTGCGCTGAAGCTTCCATCCGTTCAGTTGCATCCGCTTCCCCATGTCCGAGAAGCGCACAGCGATGGGTCCTCGCAGCGACAATTCTCGGCTCGAGCATGGCCTTCATCGACAGCACCGTCGTTAACGTCGCGTTGCCTGCTTTGCAGAGCGAGCTAAATGCTGCCGTTGCCGATGTTCAATGGGTAATCGAAGCCTACTCGTTACTCCTTTCCGCGCTTCTCCTCGTTGGCGGTTCATTGGGCGATCGTTATGGCAGACGCCGCGTTTTCGTCATTGGCATTGTGATTTTTGCAGTAGCATCGGCCTGGTGCGGCTTCGCCCCCGGAATCCGGCAACTGATCGTCGCACGAGCAGTGCAGGGATTCGGCGCGGCGCTACTCGTTCCCGGCAGCCTCGCGATTATCAGCAGCGCCTTTCGCGAGGAAGATCGCGGGCGGGCTATTGGTACCTGGTCCGGTTTCAGCGCGATAACTGCAGCGATCGGGCCGGTCGTTGGCGGATGGGCCATCGAACACTTCTCCTGGCGCGCGGTTTTCTTCATCAATGTCCCAATCGCCATCATTGTCGTTATCATCTGTTATTGGCGAGTGCCGGAAAGCTCCGGCAACGATAAAAGCCGGCTCGACTGGCCGGGAGCAATCCTGATTGCGCTTGGTCTTGGCGCACTGGTTTACGGATTGGTTGAATCTTCGCGACTTGGCTTTAGCCATCCTGCAGTCGTGATCTCGCTGATGGGCGGATTCATTCTCCTCATCGTTTTTGTTCTTTTAGAAACGCGAGTGCGGAATCCGATGGTGCCGCTGGACCTTTTTCGTTCGCGGGCCTTCATTGGCGCAAATCTGCTCACTTTGCTGCTTTATGCGGCGCTCGGCGGCACTCTTTTTTTCCTGCCGTTGAATTTGATCCAGGTGCAACACTACTCACCCACCGCCGCGGGCGCGGCGCTGCTTCCATTAATCCTGATCATTTTTCTTTTATCCCGTTGGTCGGGCGGGCTCGTCGAAACATATGGTGCCAAGCTTCCGCTCATTATCGGACCGCTGATCGCGGCGATCGGTTTCATTTTGTTCATTCGGCCGGCAATCGGTGGCAGTTACTGGACAACGTTTTTTCCGGCCGTCGTCGTCCTTGGCGTCGGCATGGCCATCAGCGTGGCGCCGCTCACTACGACTGTGATGAACTCGGTCATGCAAACACGTGCCGGTGTCGCCTCTGGCATCAATAATGCCGTATCCAGAGTGGCCGGTCTGCTCGCGATAGCCGTACTCGGAATTATCATGCTGCAAACTTTCAATCACACGCTGAACAAACGGCTCCCCGAATTACCGGTTTCGCTCCGGCAAACACTCGATCGTCAACGGACCAAGCTCGCCGCTGCGGATCTTCCGCAAGAAGTCGGCGGTGATATCCGGAGACAGGCCCGCGATGCGGTTGATCGGTCCTTCGTCGCCGGGTTCCGCGCCGTCATGTTCGTGGGTGCCATTCTGGCAATCGGCAGTGCGACGGCTGCCGCATGGTTGATCCCTGCAAGACGATCGGCGGACGGACTGAGTGAGTCGTGATTGCTGACGCGGCACAACTTTGACGAAAATCTATCCTGCGCCGAAAGACGCGCTTTGCGCAGCGTTAGTCAGTAGATAAACGGCACCAGCCGCTTTCTTCTTCGCGCATAGGAAGCGTAGCGATCACCAAGCGCGCCAATCAACGCGCGCTCCTCGACATTCATCCGATAAGCGAACGCGAAAAAGATCGGCACCATAATGACGAGAAGGGCCAACCAGTTACCCAAGGACAAACCAAACCCTAAAAATGCCAGCAGCGCTCCGGTATAAGAGGGGTGACGGACCCACCGATAGGGCCCCGATTCAATCAGCTGATGATCTTCAGCGATCGCGACATTCACCGTGAAAAAGCGACCCAGTTGAATAATGGAATACCAACGGAGGACGAGGCCGGCTACAAAGACGATGACGCCAAGAGCAGCAAACAGGTGCTGGTAGGGAAGAGCTGCAACAGGCCATCGCCTGCTCATGTTCACGCCGAGTGATATGCTCGCGAGGATTATAATCCAAAGAAAGCGGAGCGAGCCGGCGTCTTTGGTGGAGTCCGCATTCTTGCCTGAGCGCCGCGCAACTATCAAGAGCACCTCGGAAACGAGGTAGATAAGGCCGAGACAAGTAGCCAACCCCACTTCAGACAGTCAACTCGGATCTATGGTTTCACGCGAGCGAAATGCACGGCGTGCCTGTCCATCCGTTTCAGCTTCTCCGCTCGTCATCTCCGGGCTTTCGATCCTCAATCAACTTCTCCAGCGCATCAGCCAATGTTTCGACAGTGATGATCTGGATTTCGGAGCCATAACGGAAATGCGAAAGAACATTAAGAACAACATCCTTGCCCGGGTCCGACACGACGCTGATGACAAGACCGACTTGTTTTTCGACAATAGCCTTCATCATATCCGCAATGTGAGGGGCGGCCGAGGGATGGATCGACTCCAGCCAACGAAAATCGGTCAAGGCTCGAAACCCTGGCGCGACGCTCTCCAATACCTTGCGAACCTCTTCCACCGCTTCCCTAACATCCTGTTTGGTTACGTGCCCGGCCACGCCGATCACAAGCAGGCGCTTGGATCTATCGGTTTCGACTGAAAACATACTGATCTCTTCCGGCCAAGGCTGCTCTGCTGTCTGGCCAGTCGCAAGCTAACTTTCGATGCACGGTTTTCTTCAATGGATAGAAGCAGTGCAGTTCGCGACATAGAGTTCGGCTCAGATTTTCATTGGATTTCCCGCTCGCTCTCACCCGCAGAAGCTGATCTTATGAGTCATATGCTGAGCGACCATTCCATCGCGGAACTAAAGAATAATCTACGAGGAGCAGCGATAGAACCCGCCGATCCAGATTATGCCAATGCCTGCAAAGTGTACAATGCCATGATCCACAAAAGGCCGCGTTTAATTACGCGTTGTGCCGATGTGGCAGACGTCATTGTCTCTGTAAATTTTGCCAGAGAAAATCATCTACTTCTTGCTATCCGCAGCGGCGGACATAATGCCGGAGGCTTGGGAGTAGTTGATGACGGGCTGGTCATCGATCTCGCCCTTATGAAATACACCCGGGTTGATCCCGCAGCTTTCACCGTGACGGTCGGCGCAGGATGTACCTGGGGCGATGTCGATCATGCTACGCATGTTTTTGGTCTGGCCACTCCAAGCGGGATCATTTCTACCACAGGTGTCGGAGGATTAACACTGGGCGGAGGAATCGGGCATCTCACGCGCAAGTGCGGACTCACCATCGATAATCTCCTCTCCGCCGATGTCGTCTTGGCTGACGGAACATTTGTCAAAGCCAATCCTGACGAGAACCCGGATTTATTCTGGGCTATTCGCGGCGGGGGTGGAAACTTCGGCGTTGTAACATCTTTTACCTTCAAGTTGCACGCCGTTGATACGGTCTACGGAGGGCCGCTCTTTTACGAGCTAAGCGAAGCCGGTGACGTGCTGAAATGGTATCGCAATTTGATTAAAGAAGCTCCCGACGATTTGAATGGTTTTTTCGCCTTTCACACCATCCCGCCGGCGCCTCCGTTTCCCGAACAGTTTCACATGAAGAAGATGTGCGGTATCGTATGGGCATACACAGGGACGAAAGCGGAAGAAACATTCAGACCAATCCGGGCTTTCAAGAAGGCGGCGCTCGATTTGGTCGGGCCGCTGCCGCACCCGGCTTTGCAGAGTATGTTCGACGGGCTCTATCCTCCGGGATTGCAATGGTATTGGCGCGCGGATTTCGTCCGGGATTTGAGTGACGCCGCGATTGCTCAACACCTTCGTTTTGCCAATGCCCTTCCGTCGATGCATTCCACCATGCACCTTTATCCGATCAATGGAGCGGCATCCCGCGTAGGCAACAATGAAACTGCCTGGAGTTATCGCGATGCGACCTGGGCGCAGGTGATGGTCGGAGTTGATCCTGATCCAAAAAACAATGACAAAATTATCTCGTGGTCGAAGAGCTACTACGATGCGTTGCATCCCTACTCAGCCGGCGGCGCTTATGTAAATTTCTTAATGGATGAAGGAGAAGAGCGGGTGAAGGCGACCTACGGGGATAACTACGAACGATTAGCTGCTATTAAAAATAAATACGACCCGAAGAACCTCTTTCGGGTAAACCAGAATATTAAACCGACGGTGAAAGAGCGGGAAAGAGCTATTTCTGTTTAGTCCGGTTCCCTTACGCCTGGAGCACTTAGAATAAATGCTTTGCGATATTATCCTCGTTAGCCATTGGCAAATACATCAGGCGAAGGAGAAATGATGAATGCTGATGAGATCAGATCATTGCAGGCACCCCTCAAAGAACAATATCGACAACGCCCCGATACCGCGTTGGTCACACTCCGGGCGGAAGGACGCATCGGTGAAGGTGTGACGTGCAAATTAGAAACCGGCAAAGCACTGGTAGAAGCGGGGCTTCATCCTGCTACCGGAGGTGACGGGCTCGGCGCGTGCTCGGGGGATATGCTGCTGGAGGCATTAGTGGCCTGTGCGGGTGTCACCCTGCGTGCAGTGGCCACCGCTCTGGATATTCAGTTACGCGACGCAATCATTCGTGCCGAGGGCGATCTCGACTTTCGCGGCACGCTTGGCGTGTCCAAAGATGTGGCTGTAGGGTTTCAGAAGATCCGATTGCACTTCGATCTCGACACGGACGCCACCAGAGAGCAGCTGACGACGCTGGTGCGCCTGACAGAGCGGTATTGCGTCGTTTATCAGACGCTTAAGCATCCGGCCAAGATCGAGATCGTGCATCGTGTTGCACCGCCGTAAATTTGCTGCGCAGAGGTAGAAGTCGCTTCCGCTCTAGTCAAACTTGAAAGCTTGCGCTGGCCAGCACCGCGCCGCCATCGTATTATCTGGAAAGTTGCTATGCCGACATACATGGATATTCACGAGCTTCACGGGGAGACCCCGGAAGAGATTGCCAAGGCTCACGCATCCGACGTTGAGATGCAGCGAAAATATGGCGTTGAGTACCGCAAATATTGGGTCAATGAAAGTTGCGGAAAACTCTTTTGCCTCGTGGATGCGCCGAATGCGGAGGCAGCAACTCGAGTCCACCGCGAAGCCCACGGCTTTGTTGCGGAGAAAATTATTGAAGTACAGCCGGAGCTGGTAGATGGATTTCTCGGCGGGGGCGACGTGAATTCGGCCGGAGCGGCCCTCATTCCGGGTGGCGCACGGGATGCACGCGATCCTGGAATCCGAACTGTCTTGTTTACCGATATCGTCAACTCTACGTCGCTAACGCAGGCTCTCGGGGACGAGATGGCGATGGAATTACTCCAAATTCACGACAAAATAGTAAGGGACGCTTTGGCTGCCTCCAATGGACGCGAGGTCAAACACACCGGAGACGGCATCATGGCATCCTTTGTCTCCGCAGCGGCGGCTGTGCGCTGCGCTGCTCAGATCCAGCGCGAGCTGGCCCGGCGTGAGCAGGAGAGAAGTCAGTATCAGATAAAGCTTCGAATTGGTGGCGCGGCAGGAGAACCTGTCGAGCATGCGAACGACATCTTCGGTTCTACCGTTCAACTCGCTAATCGGCTCTGTTCTCACGCGGAACCCGATCAGATTCTGGTATCTAACGTGGTAGCCGAGCTATGCATCGGCAAAGGATTAACGTTCCGCGCGTTAGGCGAGGTTTCCCTTAAAGGTTTCGATCGACCCGTTCAAGTTCATGCGGTCGATTGGCCGACAGCGACCCAGTAAAGAGATAATGCGATTCCACGGCGGGGGTGCAAAGCGGCTACGTGTCGCAACTAGATACTTAAGATAGTTTTATTCTACAGGCACAACGGTCCGTCGTCTCTCTAGAACGACAAGTGCGATGCCGCCCAGGATAGCAATCGATGCAATCAGAAAACGCATCGTGATCGCCTCGCCCAGAAGTAGGATACCACCAGCCGCGGCCAGCACAGGCACACTAAGTTGAACCGCGGCTGCACTGGCGGCTCTGAGACCAGGCAAGGCTGAATACCAGATCGCATAGCCGACGCCAGAAGCGATCGCCCCCGACAGTATCGCGTATCCGATGCCAGCGCTGTCGAATCTCACCCAAGGAAACAGCGTCCCGCATAACACTGCAGCCATCGGCAGGGCGCGCAAGAAATTACCCGCGGTGGCAGAGATAGGATCGCCGCCATTTTTCCCACGGAGTGAATATACCCCCCAAGCTACGCCAGCAGTTAACATCAATATCGAACCCGCTAACGGCGGAGCCGAAAGACCAGGAAACAGGAGCGCTATCAGGCCCGCTAACGCGAGAGCAAGACCAAGCCACTGTCCCAGGCGAAGGCGTTCGCCGCTCCGCAGCCCCCACCCGATCATCGTTGCCTGCACCGCCCCAAAGAGGAGCAATGCACCGGTAGCGGCAGAGAGGCTTACATAAGCGAACGAAAAAGCAGCCGCGTAGACAAAAAGTGCCGCCGCTGAGGACCAGCTTCCCTTCCAAGGTGATCTCGCTTTTCGCATGGTTGCGATAAGCCAAAGCGCAATGGCTCCCGAAACAATCCGGACACAGGTAAAGCTGGCGGCGTCAATATTAGTTTGCCTTAGCGCCAGTCGACAGAGCAGCGAATTTGCTGCGAACGCCACCATGGCAGCCAGCGTGAGAATGTAGGCTCGTATTGGTCTCACCGATTCAGTCCCGAGCAACTAATCAAGTAGTCGAGCCGCGCACACGAACAAAGTCAGTCCAGAAGGGGGTTTCGTTCCAGGGCAGATCTTCCCATCTCGTGAAACGTGACAGCAGACCGCAAATCTTGATAGGTTGCAGCTGAATGGAAGCCGCCGATTGGGCGTTACTTAGTGACCAGGAATTGCTTGAGCGCCGGATTTCGCAGCTTGACCTGCGGCTTGAGGGGACCGCTCTCGAGTTGCTCATTCGCCAGCTCTCCGATGAGCTTTCGGCGAAAAAGCTGACATTTCATCCACCGGTTCACATTGGCGACGAATGGTTCGTGCCAGTCGGAATTCCGGCCATTTTCGTTCCGTTTTTTCTCGTTCACGATCGGCTCCGCGCGCTCGAGCGCACGATGATGCTCGAGGTCGAGGGCGGCACGGCCGAGTCATTCATGAAATTGATCCGGCACGAGGCAGCGCACGCCTACGCTTATGCCTATCAGCTTTCGCGACGGAAAAAGTGGCGGAAAATTTTCGGACCCACGTCACGTGAGGAGACGCCAGATTCCTACCGGCCGCGTCCGTTCAGCCGCAGCTACGTCGTGAATCTGGACGATTGGTATGCGCAGAGTCATCCGGATGAGGATTTCGCCGAGACTTTCGCGGTTTGGCTCACCCCGGGATTCGACTGGCGCACGCGTTATGCTGGCTGGAAGGCGTTGCAAAAACTCGAATACGTGGACGAAGTGATGCGTTCACTGGCAGATAAAGCGCCGGTGCACGCGCCCAAATATCGCGTTGCCGAGTACAATTGTCTCAACATCAAACTCAAGACCTATTACGCGCGCAAACGCAAGCTCTACCAAGATGCATATCCGGATTTTTACGACGCCGATTTGCGGGAACTCTTCCCGGCTGCGTCTGACGGACCGGGCCGAATCAAGGCAAGTGCCTACCTGAACCAACGGCGGCGGCGCTTAATGAACTCAGTATGTCAGTGGACAAATGAAAAGAAGTACCGCGTGAACAAGCTCCTGGCGCGGCTTATCAATCGTTGCGATGAGCTCGGGCTCCGCGTCTTCAATGACGACCCGCAACAGGATTTCCGCGTCTCTAGTTTTATCACAACGCTGGTGATGAATTACCTCTTTACCGGCAAATTCAAGCGCACGAAGTAGGCGTGAAGAAGAAACCCAAGGTACTCGCCCTTTTCGACGCCATCAGGCCTACGACGCTGGATCAGGACCTGAGCGCAGAGATGAAAACGGAAGATTGGAAGACCGAGGCAAATGTCCTCGCTGCCCTTGGCACTCTCGGCTGTCCGTCCGAGCACCTGGCAATATTCGACGATCTCGATCTGCTGCGGCAAAAGCTCTCCAGCTTTGCGCCTGACATCATTTTCAATCTCGCCGATCAATTCAAAAACAACCGCGGGTTCGACCAGAACATCGTCTCCTTTCTGGAGATGCAAGGCGTCCCCTTCACTGGCTGTGGCGCGACGGGTCTTCTGCTTTGCAAACACAAAGGAATTTCAAAAAAAATCCTTAGCTATCATCGAATCCACGTGCCGGATTTTGTGATCATTCCGCGCGGCAAACACATCGCACGACCTAAGCGACTCAAGTTCCCTATCGTGGTGAAGCCACTGAAAGAAGAGGCCTCACTGGGGATTGCCCAAGCCTCATTTGTCGAGACGGACGAGCAATTTCGCGAGCGCGTGACCTTCATTCATGAGAAATACGATGGCGATGTAATTGCCGAAGAATATATCGCGGGCCGTGAACTTTACGTCAGCGTGATGGGCAATCTGCGGCTGAACGTCTTTCCGATCCGCGAGCTGGTTTTCCGGGAGGTGCCGCCGGACGAGCCGAAGATTGCGACTTATCGCGCGAAGTGGGACGAGGAATATCGCAAACGCTGGGGCTT
>JBEEIB010000310.1:0-4675 GCA_041167675.1 Verrucomicrobiota bacterium | reverse complement strand
CGAACCTCGAAATTCCGAGAGGCGATATCCGACGCAATCAGCGGATGTGTAAAAAAACGGGGCGCAAGAAAAAGGGGTATCAGATTAAGAAGCAACTGGAAAAAACGCGCTCGAATCAAGTTTTACAGCGTAAGGAACAGGGCGTCAGCCGCAACTAGATGACGGCATCAGCAACGATGGCGAGGCCAAAGAGAAGAAACAGGTTCATACGCCAGTGCGGTCATCCACCCTTTTTGGCCGCCTGCAGGAGAGTCTCAACCTGTGCTAACGCTTGCATCAGTGTTTCTCGCCCCCGAGAATCGGAGCTTTCGCCGTGGCCAGAACAGTCGCTTTCAAATCTCTCATGTGCCTCGATTTGGAAATGTGTTGATCCGGGTGCTCGGAAGTTCTCCGGTTCCAGCGCATGAGCAAGTTTTTCCGTTCTACGCGCCAACGAATCGGAGAGTTCTTGCGATTCTTCCGGATGTTCACCGGCTCGGATTATGTCGGTCGAAGCTGTTTGCACCCGCAGCCATGGGAGACAAGCAACGTAAATTTCCGCGACACCGGTGGAAATGTCCTCCGGACGCAACCGATCAGGAACGTCCGATCCATGAATCAGCGCTTCAAAGACAGCTTGTTCCTCGTACGAAGCAGCCTCGGAAAGATGGGACCCTATTTCAAGCTCGAGCTGTACTCGTTGCGAATTCGAACTCGGAGAACCGACCAGACGAAGAAGACGAGCGATCGCTCGGAGGCAGGCAGCAAGTTTCTCGCGGGCAAATGACTGTGCGCTCTCCGGCCACACTAGGGAGAAAACGGCACTGATGATACATACGCCCAGGATGATGCCGATGAATCGATCTCGAAGTGGATCGATCTTCGTTGGTGGCCCGTAGTCCTGCAGCACTCCCAGATCAAAGGTCAACGCAATTTGCAGTCCCATGTACGAGATCCGTTCGCTACCGGAAGCAACCCATGCGGCCAAGCCGTGGAGGCAGAATACGACCAGAAGGTACACTCCCAATGTCTCGTATCTTGGGATTAACCAGACTGAGCAAATCAGACCTAAGGTGCCTCCGATAATGCAACCGACAATTCGGAGTGCCCCCTTGTGGATCGTGGCGCCGGTACTAGCAAGCGCGATTATCAGTGGCGTGTAGAACACCGTGTGGATGCCGAAGTAATCGCTCGCGGTATAGAAGAAATAACCGAGCATTCCTGCCAAGGTAACCTTCAGCGCGAATTGGATGTGCCTCGGATTACTGAAAGCGTCTGCTACAAAAAGTGATTTTTTCTGGCGGGACGATGCTTTCGGCTCCTGGTCTTCTTTGTGCTTCGTTATAAAATCTTCCAGCGTACTCTCTGCTTCAGCCAGTTTAGCCGCTGGGAAATCTCCTGTTGTTTTCTTTGCAGAAACTGTCGCTATGCTGGACGGCACAAAGCCGGCCGCGAATTCTTGCTCGAAGCGCCCAGCGTTTTCCGTTAGTTGGCCGAGAATTGCTTTCTCTGCAGAAGAAATGGCAATGGGACCCGGCGATTTTAACAGCGCACCGGCATAGGAGAAGGTCAGCTTGACAATTTTATCGAGGCTCAAGATCATGCACATCAGTTCCGCTTGCTTTAGTCGTAAACCGGGAGCCTCAAGTAGGGAGAGCTTTAGAAGTTTGAGCAAACGGATTGGGCCGAGGTTGGCCAGCGGACGAAGCAAACTCCTGGCGGCAGAAGGCGAGCCAATCGTCAATTCTGTCGTTGCCGCGGCAAGGGCGCGCCAGCCGGCGACAAATTCCGTCTGAAGTACTCGGTTGGCGGGAACCGGAAATATGAGGAGGTTCGCGACCCAGGCCACGCTGACTGAAAGCGCAACCGCCACCCAGACCCAAAGGAACTCGTGCACGGCTTCCTCCGGGGCGGGAAAGAGGTCGACCAGGCTTTGCGATACCGACACGATGAAGGCCAGGATAAATCCGACTGCTCCGAGTGAAAGCACCCGAAATAGGTACATACCAACAAAAATCTCCACGGCCATGGCAGGGATTCTGAACTCGGCCCGGCCACTAGTGTATTTGAAGATCAATATGGACGCTCCGACAGCTACAGTAGTGGCGAACAAAGCCAAAAGCGCGGTGATAGCGGTGGTTACTTTCTCTTCCTTGACTGTGAACAAGACCAAGAAGGGTAGGACGTCCTGAAGCGGCAATCGGAATGTGTTTGCTACCAAAACGATTGCGGTACAGGCAATGGCCAGACGGAGCGCTGCTCGAGCGCGCCCTGGAAATGGTTTGAGATCATCCCAAAGGATATTCAACAGTCCGTCTGGGCGGCGTTCGGCATCGCCTGGGTAGTTCGCGATTCTCTCGGACATCGTCAGTTTCGACCGGGGGTTCGAGTGAAGCCTTTGATGGTAGTGACCGCTGTCGTACCCATGCGAAAGATGGCGGGATCCGGGTTCTCAATCGCAATGCGAACCGGAAATCGTTGAGCGATCCGCACCCAGTTAAGGTCGCGTTTTACAAAAGGCAATCCCTTGACCTCGACGTTATCTTCCTGCGATTGTACCGCAGGCGAGATTCCCTCAACCACTCCCCGAAAACGTCGATCAGGAGCTGACAGGAGAAAAATTTCGGCCTCCATTCCGGGACGGATACTAGCTAATTCCCGCTCGCGAAAGTTGGCCAATACATACCACTTGCGCGAGTCGAGGAATGAAAAAACCTCGACGCCAGCGTGCGCGTAGGCTCCTTCGGATATGTTTAGGCCCACAACTTGTCCATCGAACGGCGCATAGATCCGCGTATAGGATAACTCTAGCTGTGCTGTTCCTAAAGCGGCTACGGTACCTGGACGCTGCGCCTGCAGGGTGGCCAGCGAGCTAACCGCTACCCGGGCCTGGTTAAGCTTCTCGTTCGCTTGCGCGAGTTCGGCATCAGCGGCAGCAACCTTGGTGCGCGCCTGGTTAACTTGGTCCTGCGTGGCGTAAGCCTTCGGCAATAAGGGTTCGAGACGGTGCAAAGAATCGGCGTCCTGATTTCGTGCCACCGTTGCTTGCTGGACGGCTGCTTCCGCCGCTTTGATCTGAAACTTGAGTTGGGCGTCCTGCGATTTAGCGATTTCGATCTGTTGATCTAACGCAGCGAGAGCGGCCTGCGCTCGTTCAACCGTTAACTCAAAGTCGGCCGGATCAATCTCAAACAAAAGATCGCCGCTTTTTACGGATTGGTTGTCGCTCACATTGACCTTAATGATTGGACCAGAGACGCGAGGCGCAACGCCGATCAGGTTTGCCCGGGCAACGCCATCGTCAGTCCTTGGGTGGCGCTCATTGAAATTCCATGCCGCCAGGCTCAAGACGACAGCCAAAATCGGTATTGCCAGACCAATAGCCAGGACGAAGAAGGATTTCAGTTTTGTTGGGTCCGAGCGACTTGTCGGCTTGGTCTCAAAGTCAGGTTTTCCTTGGTGGGTCGGATTCATGGTTATGCGTTAGATCGCGTAGAATAGAAACCAGACAGAGATACTAAAAATCAGGATCAGGCTGACCCACAGAAAAGGACCGAGGAAGTGAAACGGCCTGATCTTCAGAACGCGCCCGGCGAAGCTGATGAAAACGGTTAACCCTACGCCGACTGCCAAACAGATTAACCAGGCGGGAAAATACGAGCCAAATCCATCAATACTTGGAGCGTGTACGCCCGTCGGCGTACAACCCGATAGTAACAATGGTAAGAAGCACCACTTGGGCGGGACTTGCTGGTCAAACATCGAGGTCCTCATCAGCGGCTGCGCTTCGGGGGGTCACCAGGGTCGGGCTTAATGGCGCCAGGTTGTGCTAAATCGCCCAGTGCTAAGGCTAGAGCTGTGGCCGCGGTATGAATGGCGGATCGACTTTGAAAGAGCGCATTCCGCGCACTGGTCAACCTGGTTTCGCTTGTTACCAGTTCGGTGTACGTCGACAGCCCCTGTTTGTAGGAACTGAGCACGGCATCATAGGCGTCCACCGAAGCTTTTACCAGGGCGTCGGCGGCGCTTTCACTGCTGATTGCCGTATGCAGATCAGTATAGGCTTGCCAAACTTCGCGGCCGGCCCGATCGCCGCTCTGCTGCAATTGACTGTTCGCCTCACCTAGTTCTGACTCGGCCGCAAGCAGCTCATAGTGACGAAAGAATCCGTCAAAAATGGGGAATTCGACCGCCAACCCTCCCCCGAAGGTGGGAGCCCCTTGATCGAAGGTGCCGAGACCTCCAAGACTTAGCCGTTCCTGACCGTAGCCCACGCTTCCTACGGCACTGATTTTCGGATAATAGCTCGCTTTAATCTGGCTGATCTTGGCTTCCTTTGAACGAATGTTGGCGAAGGCAGCAACCATGTCGGGACGCTGAACGAACGCATGTTCGACTAATTGATTGACCGGTGTGTCGATATCAGTCGGAAGCGAGCCGGCGAAACTGTCCGCGATCTGAATCTTTACAGCCGGCAAGAGACCGATGCTGACCAGCAGATCAACCAGCGAATCCGTCTGGCTACCCAGAGCCTTCTCCAGATCGAATCGTGACTGTGCAAGCTGCTGCTTGGCTTGCAGCAATTCAGGCTGAGTGGCTAAACCGGTATTGAATCGCGCCTCTACTGCTTCGCTCACGGTACCGGCAGTTTCCAAGGCGGACTGCGCAACGCGGACCGCGTCGCGCTGAGTGTTGT
>JBEEIB010000309.1:0-18138 GCA_041167675.1 Verrucomicrobiota bacterium | reverse complement strand
CGCTGAGTCGCCGATCGAGGTACTGCTCGAGAATATCAGTCAAACTCAAATCGATGACGACGGTCCGTACAGCTACGCAATGTGGGCACGCGGAATCCTGCGCCAGGCGCCCGATATCGTCATGATGTACGCGCAATCAGAAGCTCCTAGAAAATCGAATCGCCGCGAGTGGTGCCCAAGGTAGCGAATTTTTGAAGAGGCGGCCCGAACCTTGGATATCCCGGCCGGGGTAAGGATGATCCAGGAATACTACCGGCAGATGCGAAAGTTTGGCTGTAACATCCTTGCCGTCGTGCAGCAGCACGACATTATCAAGGACTCTCCCGTCCGTGGAGCGATGATCGGGAACGGGATCACGTCACTCGTAAATGTGAGATCTACCATCTCTTCCAGAAGCTTTAGGATAGGCTAAAAACCCGAACGAACAAATGTTAAATGAAGACGATTCTTTACCATAGCCTGACTACGATGTTTGTCTTTATAAAGTCGATGAAAAAAATCAATCTGCGATTTCGATTGAACAGCTGAGATCCAATGAAATTTGTTGCCTCCCTCCTTCTTTCTTTCCTCCTTGCCGCTACCGCTCTCTGCAAAATAACCGAAGGTAATCCAGTTTCGCCGGACAAGCGCTTTCGAGTCGGACCCGGGTCTGCAGAGGACCAGTTGGCGATACTGGACAGCGCAGGAAACCCGGTACTGCCCTTGGATGCGCAAGACAGTGCCCGGGGCGTCGGCGTCTATTGGTCTTCGGACTCGCAACGCGTCTTCATCGTCGTGCAATGGAAGTGGTCTGCATCCCTATACGCCGCCCAGATCACATCCGGCCATTGGCAAACGGTTCATGTTCCTGATGTTTCTGACGAGGTCGAAGAGCAAGCAAAACCGATGTTGAACACCAAGTCTGGCCGGGCATGGAGTGCGCAGCAAGATTATTTTGGAAGCCTGAAGTGGCTCAACAACGTTGCATTCGAGTACGATACCACTGTTTCGTTCGGAAACGGAAATAGTCCAAAAGACGTCGACCAAGACATCAAAGAGTTCCGATGCCGGGTGAAGATGGAATTTGCGCCCGGGGTAATCGTTACAAACTCAGTCGGAGTAGTCCCGAATGCCGACACGGCCGAGGTTGGTACAACCAACAGTATCACGAGCAAACATGGCAATATTGAAAACGATCCACGATATGCCCCTCAGGATGCTCGCTTGAACAGTGTATATACCGCTCTTCGAGCTAGGCTCTCCCCAATCAAAAGGGAACAGTTAAAACAATTGGAGCGCGATTTTCTCAACCGGCGAGACCAACTGAAGGATAAGCCGGATGCTTTCTTTGCGTTGACCGAGCAGCAAATCGGGATCTTGCAGCAAATGCTGAGCTCCGCGCACTAAGCAAACAGCCAACGCCGCAGAAAAACTCTCACTACCGACATTAGGGCATGTCCATACCAATTCATGCCTTGTCAAAACCGGCGTATTCTCACCTCACCGAGTTCCATGGAATAGCTCCGTCATCTGAGCGCGCTCAGCAACAGCGCGCTGCGACGGCCACGGGGGAAGATTACTATCAACATCGCTCCGGCTACGGTTCGTAAGGAGGGACCGAGCTTTGATCGTCGAAAGAGGAAATCGAACGTCTAGCGCGGACGCACGGCGCATTCGTCGAACGTTCATTGACCGAAGATGACCGGCTGGCGAGACCGGGAGTTCAATGGAGCCGGATGATCATCCGCCTGCCGGATGACGGTACCGGCGCCCTCCCCCTGCTCCGTCACATCATCCTTCATGACACCAAATTTTCCACGTACAAGCTGGCGTTACTGCGGAGTCTTGCCAGAATCGCCGATAGCGCCCTTGGAACCGCTCGGGAAATCGATGATGACACCGTTGCCGTACCGCTTGGATTAGTGGCGCTCTATTGGATCAGACAATTCAAACCATTGGTTAATGCCAATCTCCCGCAGATGCCGAGTAACCGTGGTGCAATTGGTCTAGGGTTTGCAAAGGAAGGATTCCAGCAGCTGATGGTTTCTTCACTCGATCTGCGAGTCGCCGCGAGTTTCAACGGACCAAACGCACGGAACCTTCATCGGGCACTCCGTAAATCGTGCGATGTGATCACGATCATGCCCGTTTACTACACAAAATTTCCAAGTGGCGGACAGGTTTTCCAGGTCGAGAAGAAAGGAATAACCCGAGGATTGCCGTCGATCGCATTGGACACTGAGGATCTCTCAAGTTTCGGTTTCCTCCATATTCCCAAATACCTCTGGCAAGCCCTTGTGCGGTACGCATCCTGGATCGAACCAGCCTTGATTGCAGAGTGGGTCCGGTTAATGAAAAGATATGCGGAAACGCAGGAACGGAAATTGAGCGAAGCCGTACTTGCTCAAGCACTTGTCTGGGCAAACCCGAAGCGTGACGTCGATCATGCGAAGCGTATTGCTGTCGACCTTCTGCAAAGAGGCGATCTTTTCTGTGTCTGGAGCGGGCGCCGCTTAAGTACTGCAACCTTAGACATTGATCATTGTTTCCCGTGGTCTGCATGGCCTTGTGGAGATCTTTGGAATTTGATGCCAGCAGATCGGACAGTGAATTCTAAGAAGAGCGATCGGTTGCCGTCGACCGAAAAGCTAAGGAAGGCTCACGATCGAATCCTCAAATGGTGGGAATTCGGATATTGCTCCGGGAAAAACAAAGCGACCGCCGACAGGTTCTTTTCCGAAGCAAAAGCCTCCCTACCTTTTGTATACTCCAAGGAGCTTCCATCCTTCGATGATGTATTCGCAGGGTTGGAGTTTCAAAGACTGAGGTTGAAACACGACCAGCAGATTCCTGAGTGGAATGCTTAGAACGGCACGAAATCACGTCCAACGACGGACGCTCTACCAGCCGTTTAGGCACCTAATTCTCTCGGGGCGACAGGATTCGAACCTGCGACCTCCTGCTCCCAAAGCAGGCGCTCTACCAAGCTAAGCTACACCCCGGATTTCTGAAGAGCGTTAATTGTAACGCGGAAGCGCAAAAGCGCGAATGATTTCTGCTTTGCGATCTCTGCGTTCTTTTGCGGCTATTGCTTTCTCATCGTCCGCGTCGGTCCAAAAGACTTCCCACTTGCAATTTCAGAGGAAGATCGCATCTTCGGTTTCCTTGTTTATCGGGCCGTAGCACAGCTTGGTAGTGCGCTTGAATGGGGTTCAAGAGGTCGTGGGTTCGAATCCCGCCGGCCCGAGGAACAACGACGGCAACGCGGCGATCGCCGGAAATGGCCAGCATCCGCATGAGGTAGGGCTCTCAACTGCCTCCCATTCCGACTGCTTTCAGAAAATCGAGAACATCACTACCCCAGATCTTGATTCCTTCTTCCCAGCAAGCGAAGCCGATTGCCCCCTCAGCATGGGTGGTTCCAAATGCGGGATAAACTTTGGCTTGGTTTGCGCCCCCCTTTTCACGGATCATCGGACCAAGCACGTCACTGGGTCCAAGAGTGTAATCATTCTGGGCTTGCAACAAAAACACTGGCACTTTCGAGCGCTGGACTGCCTCTATGGTTCTCTGTCGTATTTCTCGGTTGCCCCAAGACATCGCTCCAGGGCTGAAGGCAATACAGGCGCGTAAATTGAGACCTCTTTCCGCCGCCAGCAACGACTGTAATCCGCCGTAGGCTACGCCCCCAACCGCGATTGCATCAGCATTGATATAGGTCTGTTTTTTCAACCAATTCAGAGCAGCGACGACGTCTTCGTTAGACTCTTCCGCGAGCGCAACCACCTTTCGTTGAATGGATACTCGGTCTTCGCCAGACCCGATATAATCTTGGATTGTATCGCCGAAGTATTCTCCCGGCGAAGGATTATGTCCGTGCCGAACCGGAACAAAGAGTGCATAGCCGTGTTGAGTGCAAAACAGCCCAAGCTCCGGGCGAGCCGAAGGATATTTTTCTGTGCCATGATTCCATACAATCGCCGGAAAAGGTCCATCGCTCTTCGGCTTATAAACCCAGCCGCGGAGCGTCAATCCGTTGCTGGGGAACTCTACGGATAGGGCAGTCTTCCGGAAAGCTTTCACCGTATCGGACTGCACGCGCGCCGGTTCGTGAATCGAATCAGATGCAGCATCATCCGCGGGAGCTGGAGCAGCGAGCGGGGTTGATTCAGCCGCCGATGCGACCGCGCGGGCGAGAACCAGGGACGAGGCAAAGGTCGACCCAGCCCAGATCAACCCAAGCAGAGTATGGCGCATAGGCGGTTTACCGAATCGGCATCATCCGCTTCAGCGTCGGAAGTTGTCAATCCTACCCTTTTCTTCCCACGAACCCGCGCTACGGTATCGAACCTAATCATGGTTCGAACGCTTTTCGTTATTGTTTTTTGCTTCATCGGCGTCACTCTGCGAGCGCAGAACGCGCAACCGAGCGCATCTCCGTCCGCATCAGCGTCACCTTCGCCCTTAAGTGCACCTTCGCCGACACCGACTCCGCAGATCCCGCGCGACCTGATACCCAACCCGAACAATGTTCCGGTTCCGACGCCGCCGCCTTCCGCCCCCGACCTGTTGCCTGAATCGAATAAGTTACCGCCGACACCTACTCCTGGTCCCAATCCGGCCGATCTAATTCCTCAGGGTATACCGATCGGAAGTCCGACTCCGACTCCCAAACCATTGGCCGAACAGGCAGTAAAGGACAAAGCGCGATTCCGCGAGATCTTGACTATCGCCAAGCGAGATTCTCACTCGATCGAATTATTGGCCAACGCAGCCAAGGCGGATAACCTGGAGTACAAGCGCGGATGGCTAAGGGGGTACGATAGCTACGTGAGCGAGGTAATGCGGAAACTTGAGCCCCGTCTGAAGACGACCATAAATGCCTGGGAAATAGGTCAGGTGTCTACCCATAGCCAGCACAATATCAAGCCGACTATTCCTTTGCGCGACTTGCAATCCTCCAGTCGCTGATTCCCCGCATCCGGTCGAGGCTGCACCGGTGCTATTTCTCGATCGCTGCCCGACGGCGGCGGCCACTTAACAAATAGATGGCGGCACGCAGTTCAAGCAGGGGGTCATCCGACGGATCGATTCCGTCTACGCGTGGGATAGGATCGAAGATGATATGTTTTTGTTCGTGATCGCTATTAGAGACTGGCTCGGTTAAAACCAGCGTACCGAGCTCGAGCAAAGTCCGATCCTCCGGCCAGTGGAAAGTCGCGTCGTCGACGATATCTCCGTCGTTTGCCAGTTGAACGAGAATGCGAAACCTGATCGGGCCTTTGGCAATTCGTTCGGTAAGTTCGTCGAACAGGTAGTTTGCGCTCTTGCCAGCGGCAGTAGCATCGTCCAGATGATCGTTGCCGGCTTCTGGAATGATCCGGTAGCGTCCATAGCGACTGACGCCATCCTTGTTGGTGAAATGCATGGCCGTCACGCCGAAGTATGATTCTCGAGCGAAGCTGGATGGAGCCGGCTTAGGCGTCTGGACAAATTCGAGCGCCTTCGGATGAGTGCCGAGGAATGCTTCAATCGGAGATGGCGATGGCTTGGACGGATCGCTGGAAGCCAGAGCACGTAAGAACTCGAGAAACTCCTGGCCAGTTCTGGTGGGAAATCCATCGGTCGAATGGCTAACAATGTCGGTGTGAAGGTGCTCACCGAGGTGAAACCGAATCGCCAATCCGCGCGGATTCGCATTGGGATCGTTATCAGGTACCAGCGGAAGCCCGGTGGAGTCGGAGAAGCGTACAGTTATCGGGGTAGACTCCCGTTGCATATGAGGCGCCCCGGTGAGGGAAGCGGCGTCGGACGAAGGCGTAAAAGTACCAGTCAGCATAGCGCCTTTGGCATGGGCTGGTCGAAAGCCGGGGTGCAGTCCGAAGATGGCGTCGAACTGTTGAAGCAGATCCTGACTCAGTGCAATAAGCTTGTCATCTTTGGGAAGTGGCATGGTTGATTTCCTTCTTAGAACTCAGCGATTCTCGTTTCTCTTTCTCCGTCTGTCCAACCACATCAAAATCTTGACCGATGTAGCTGCGGTTTTGAGTCCCGAACGCTGCCAGGGCGGGAATTTTCGCTTGTTCGTTCCCTATCTACCCAGTGTGTTCAAAAACTCGACGACTTTCTGTTTGCCGCCGGTCAGCACGGATTGGCCGTCGCAGAGCAGGAGCACATCAAAGTCGTAATCGAGCAGTTTGCGTAACGATCGTTTGAGCTTCGAGGAGTCATCGAGCTTGGACTCCGGGATCAAGCTCAGCGCGCCCGGCGGGTTCCCGATAATCGCATCGCCCAGGAGCACGATTCCGCCCATCTCTCGTGAGAGGGCGTGGTGCGCTGGGCTAAAATACAGGCCGATCTCGCCGGCCGATTTGCCGGGAAGATGAATCACCTGCAGAGCACCAGCAATCAGCTCCCCTTCGCTAACCGCTTCATCGACCCCAATGAAGGCTAGTTGCCTCACCTCATCCGCGCCCGCGACGACGTGAGCGCCGAAGCGAGTTCGAAACAGCTCGGCGTCCCGAATATGGTCACGATTGGTGAGGACGATTTTCGTGATCGGCTTCATCACGTTAAAGATCGGCCAGTCATCTTCTCCGGGTGCTGGTGGATCAACGAGCACCGTACATTCCTCGAGCGTTATCGCGTAACCGTTTAAGTCCCACGGCCTATCGGTGTAAGTCGAACCCCATGTGAAGATGCCAGGAAGAATTTCGCGCATGGTGCTGATAATGTGCCCAACACGGAGGGGACATGCGAGGGCCGAATTGCAGCGAGCGGGATTACATGCCGCATCAGCACCCGGCTCGAGCAACAGACCGGGTCGATGCGCGGACTCACCCATCAATTCCACTTACAGCGGGATCACGCCGCTCCTTCGTTGTGTGGCAAACAAAGCGCAATGGTGAGCGATGCCGCGGCCGCAAGCGCCCCGGCTGTTCGCACGTGATTCCATGCCATCCAGCTGGTGAAGTAGCCAGCCCATAGGTTGGCACCATCGGCGCTCGTCGCGTCGACGGCTGCTAGCGCCCCGTTCAACGGTAGGCTGAATGTTAGTGTCACCAGAATCGCGCCGACGAGATAGAGCAGGCTGCCGGCGAGATGGAAGATACCAGCGGATTTGTGCCACATGAACAGCGAAGCGATGGCCAGAAGAACACACGCCGCAGTCGTTCCGCAAAACGCCGCCCCGAACAATGGATTGAACGCCGCTGCATTGATGAATTGCATGGCGGCAATGCTCTGCGTGGCTGCCAGGCGGCCAAGTCCATTCATGACGAAGGCCGAAAAAGCGAAAAAAGACACCGGCCATCAGCCCGCAGCTGAGTGCCGAGATAAACGTCAAAGTAAAGAGTAGACTGTTGATCATTTGGGGATCCCTTGGAGACTTGTTAAGCCAGGAATTAATCCAGCCAGGCCGATCGATGATCGACGGCGAATTTTCGGAAAGGAGTTGGCTCGCGACCGAGCAACCGCTCCACTGCCGGAGTAACCTCGCTGCCAAGCCCGGAGTCCCGGATCCAGGCGTACAATTCCGCCAGGCCTTCTGCGCAATAAGGATCGGCGCCGGCTCCGCGTAACTCAGCCTCTAGCGCGGCAGCAGGGATGGACTGGTACCGAATCGTTCGACCTATCGCTGATCCGATCTGTTCCGCCACCTCGGAGGTGTGCAACGCTTCCGGACCGCTCAGATCGTAACTGCTGCCGAGATGCCGATCGTTCCTGAGCACGGCGACGGCTGCCTCACCAAGGTCGCGCAGATCGAGATGACTGATCCGTGCATCCCCCAGCGGCAGAAAAATCGCGCCCGCTGTTCGGATGGTCTCCCCGTAGAAGGCCGTGAAATCCTGCATGAAAAAGCTCGGGCGCAATATCGTGTACGGGATGCCGGAGGAGCGGACTGCTTCATCAATCACCGGGTGGCGGCTACTGAAGCGAGCTTCATTTTTCGGGCTCGCGCCAAAGCTGGAGAACCAAAGAAGCCGCCTCACTCCGGCAGATTGAGCCGCGGATACGACGTTCAAGCCGAGTACCTCCATATCGATGACGTCCGGGATCACGAAGGCAACCGTGGCGATCCCCTGCATCGTCCGCGCCAGATTTTCGGGATCCCGCATATCGACGGTGACGCCCGCTGCGCCGCCCACCACCAGCCCGCGTCGACTGCCAGCAAGCACCGGGATACCGGCCTCGGCAAGAGCCGGAATAACATGGTTTCCGACAAGTCCCGGAGCTCCGAGGAACAGCACTGAAGTGGAGATAGTAGAATTCATGACGGCAACCTGCTGGCCACCGCCTGATCTCTCCAAGACTCTTTACAACCTCGATTGATTCCGCAAAGGTATCAGACGTGGATCTGGTCAAGCTCCGGTATTTTCGAACGGTTGCGCAAACCTTGCATTTCCGGCGGGCAGCTGCGTTGTTGGGTGTTTCTCAACCGCCTCTGAGCAAGAGCATCAAAAATCTGGAGGACGAGCTGGGAACCCCGCTCCTGGTGCGAACCCGGCGTCATGTCGAGCTCACGCCGGCCGGCCAGGCGCTCCTCGAACAATCCGAAAGAATTTTCCGGGAACTAGAGACTGCCCGGATCGAGGTCAAACGACATGGCACCGGCGAGAAAGGCTTGCTACGGATCGGCTGTGAGGATGGAACGACGTTCACTATACTGCCACCACTCCTGCAGAATTTCCAAAAGCAGTACCCGGCTGTTCGATGCTCGATCGTGACCCAATCGATGGCCGACCAGATCGTGGCGCTGCGGTCCGGCGATTTGGACGCTGGTATCCTGCCGCTGCCGCTGAACGATTCGGACCTTGCGGTGATTAAATTGGGTAGCTGTTCGATGATCGCGGCCTTCGCGGCCCACCTGCCGCTGGCCGAAAAGGAGAGACTCCAGCTCCGGGATTTGCGTCATCAATCGGTCGTTGCGCTGCCAGACGACTCAGACAATCTTTACGCCGTCATCTTGCCGTATCTCAAGAAGCGAAGGATTCCCGTCAGTCTCGTTCGTGGAGCGTCCGATCTAACCACCTTACTGCTGATGGCTGCTTCCGGCCTTGGGGTAGCCTTGATTCCTTCCAGTTATCGAGAATGCGGGCCGCCCGGTTTGGTCTATCGCGAGATCGTCGACAGAACCCTAGATCTTTCCGTCGGCCTGGTCTGGAGAAAAGGGACGGTTAAAGCTGTCATTCTGAATTTTATCCGAGTGGTGAGTGGCATGGGCGTTCCCGCGCATTGACGCCGCAGGGCAAACCCAGATCGAGATCAATCTGAGTCACCCTGCGGAACACTGATTTCCTACCTGATTTCGTCTACTTTTCTCTATCTCTTATTTCGGTACACCGTACCGTTGACAAAGCTCCAAGTTCACTTCCAACACGTTCACAAACTTCTCTCCGGCTAGCCCGGCAAAAGCTGCGGAAGCGTTGGATTGCAAAATTTGATCGATCTCCTTCCGAACCTCCGCCCGATCACGTTTGGTATCGTCGGTCCATTTGGATGCAACGCGATCCAGCTGGAATTCAGCGTTTTGCAAAGTGATATGAGGATCGAGACCGGAACCAGACGCTGTTACCAGATCAGCAGGAACTTCTTGCAGGTCAGCATCCGGATGCTCTTGCCGCCACATATCGAAAAAGTTGCCTTGGACGTCGGTTCCCTCCTTGACCGGTTGAATAGAGGTCTGGGCTTTACCGTCAGCACCGGTTTGCGTGACGGCTGATGGGAACATCCCAGCATGATCCTGGGAAAAGTTCTCGAAGAAAACGACTGCTAGATCCGTTGCCTTTGGTTGTGGTGTGTTCGGGTTATTCTTGACCCACTGGACCACGACATCGGGATGAGCCTTTGCCCAAGCGTCAATATATTGGGCATGCGTCGGATCCGCATTTACCCAAGCCAGCGCCACGGTATTGTGCAGATCGGCCCATTGCGCGACAATGTGCGGGTTACCCGCGTATTTGTCCTGCTGGAACCAAGCTTCAACGTCGGGCGCAACCAGTTGACCCGCTTTCGGACCACCTCGGTACTTCACAATCGGTCCTAGCGCGGTGGCCACGCGATTGCGTAACAGATAGTTCGAGGCCGCATAGGTCGATGAGGCCGACGCCGACGCGTCATAGGACGCCGCTGAAGGACGTGGTTGGAAATACTCGTCCTTGGTGAACGGTTGAGCGATCAACTTCGAACCCACGACTGATCCATCCGGACCTTTCAACAAACTACCGTTGGCTTGGAACGGAAAGAAGACTTGTCCGATGCCCCAGACGGCCAGCGGATAGATAACACAGCAAATAACAACAGTTAGCGCCAATAACAAGATGCTCTTTTTCAGATAACGAAACATGGAAATGTCTCCGAAGGTAAATAGTGAAATTTCAGGCAACCAAATGGAAGGTGACCATTATCAGATCGATCAGTTTAATGCCTAGGAATGGGAGGATCACACCGCCTAGTCCCCAGACTAATAAGTTTCTTCGAAGCAATGCATCCGCTCCTAAAGGCTTATAACTAACCCCTTTAAGGGCGACCGGAATCAACGCCGGAATAATGAGAGCATTAAAAATGACCGCTGATAGAATCGCGGACGTCGGCGAATGCAACTGCATAACATCAATCGCCTTCAGCCACGGCAAAGTGCCGGCGAAGAGCGCCGGAATGATCGCGAAATATTTCGCTACGTCATTGGCGACGGAAAAGGTGGTTAATGCTCCTCGAGTCATCAAGAGTTGTTTGCCGATTTCGACCACTTCGATCAGCTTGGTCGGATCGCTATCCAGGTCGACCATGTTGGCGGCTTCTTTGGCAGCCTGCGTTCCAGCATTCATGGCCAGCGCCACATCGGCCTGCGCGAGGGCCGGCGCATCGTTAGTGCCATCGCCCATCATGGCAACTAGCTTTCCTTCTGCTTGCTCTTTTCGGATGTAAGCCAGCTTTGCCTGTGGTGTTGCTTGCGCCAAGAAGTCATCGATTCCCGCTTTCTTGGCGATGGTGGCCGCCGTCAAATGGTTGTCTCCCGTGATCATGACCGTGCGTAAGCCCATTCTGCGAAGCCGCTCAAAGCGCTCTCGCATCGCAGGTTTTAACACGTCTTCGAGCACCACGACTCCGGCAATCTGATTGCCTTCAGCAACGACGAGCGGTGTGGCGCCTTCGGAAGCAACCCGGGTCACTATCCGGTCAAGCTCTGCTGGGACACTCCCTCGCTGCTCCTTGACGAAGTCGATGATAGCGTCGGTTGCCCCTTTGCGGATTTTATGTCCGTCCGGAAGATCCACTCCGCTCATGCGAGTTTGGGCGGTAAACGGTATGAACTCGGAACCGTCCGGCACGCTCATGGCCGCTGGTCTGGGCTGTTGCAGCTCTTTTGCCATATTGACAATCGTCTTCCCCTCCGGCGTCTGATCGGCGGCTGAGGCGAGGAATGCCAGGCGGCCAACTTCGGCAGCGGAGTACCGCCCGACAGGAAGAAACGCGGTAGCGTGCCGATTTCCCACCGTGATAGTTCCAGTCTTATCGAGCAATACAACATCAATGTCGCCGGCGGTCTCGACCGCCTTGCCGCTTTTCGCGAGAACGTTGGCGCGAAGGGCGCGGTCCATCCCGGCGATCCCAATTGCTGCTAACAGAGCACCAATAGTCGTCGGGATCAGACAAACCAAGAGCGCGATGAGAGTTGGCACATCGGTACCAAGACTCTTCAAGGGTCCTGGCAGGCCGAGATAGCTCGTCATGTACTGCTCGGCATTCAGCGCCATTGGCCAAAGTGGAATAACCACGATAAGGAAGATGAGCGAGAAAGCGCTCAGCACCAACGTCAACGCTATCTCGTTGGGTGTGCGCTGCCGAATCGCTCCCTCAACCAACGCGATCATCCGATCGAGAAACGATTCTCCCGCACCCGAGGTAATTTTGATCACGATCTGATCAGAGACTACCAGCGTTCCTCCAGTCACTCCGGACCGGTCCCCTCCCGCCTCGCGAATGACCGGAGCTGACTCGCCGGTTATGGCCGATTCATCGATCGACGCAATGCCTTTGACGATTTCGCCATCACCGGGAATAAACTGTCCCGCCTTTACTACCACTTGATCGCCAGGGATTAAAACCGCGGAAGATACTTCCTCGATGCCATTGCTGGACGTCAGCCGATACGCAATAGTGTCGTGACGCGCCCGTCTCAGCGATTCCGCCTGGGCCTTGCCGCGAGCTTCTGCTACGGCCGTCGCAAAGTTTGCGAATAGCACGGTTAGAAAAAGCCAGATATCAAGCGCCACAAAGTAGCCAATCGAAACCTGACTCTCTGATTTCCCGAGACACGCCTGAATCAAGTACAGCAGGGTAAGGAAGGCGCCTACTTCCACCACAAACATCACGGGGTTCTTCCACTGGATGTCAGGGCGCAACATAATAAACGCCTGCTTGATGGCCGGTCCTACCGTACCCGGTGCCAGTAAGGGATTCTTCCGCCCTGAGGCGAGTCGTCCCGGCGGTGTAGTGAGCTCGCGTGAAACTTGAGCTGGATTCAATACATTTGCCATGTGAGTGAGTTTTTCTCTTAAGGAATGTTAAATGCGTTCCAGTTAGTTAGATTTATATTCAGCCACCGAACGGGATAGGTCCGAAATGTTCTGCGAGCGGTCCGAGGGCCGCGATTGGCAGGAATAACAAGGAACCAATAATAAGAATGGTTGCGCCCAGTAGGAACCCAAATGTCGTTGTGTCGTCACGCAAGGTGCCCAGCCCAAACGGAACTGCCTTCTTCGCCCCGAGACTTGCTGCCATCGCGATCGGTGCAATGATCGGCAGAAAACGACTGAGGATAATCACCAGGGCGGTAGCAATATCCCATGGCACAGCCATCGGCGAAGGATTCGGATTGTTATTAAGTCCATAGGTGACTCCAAGTCCGTCAAAGGCTGAACCGTTATTGGCCGAGGCTGAAGAAAATTGGTACATGATCTCAGAGAAGCCGTGCGGCCCGGGATTGTTCTCTGCCTTGGCACCCCAGTCGGTTGCCGAAAAGAGTCCGGTCGGCCAAAGAATCATGATCGGGTGAATGAGCAGCGCAATCATGGCGAGCTTCATCTCGCGTCCGCCGATCTTTCTACCCAGATACTCAGGAGTTCGCCCGACCATCTGGCCGGCAACGAAAACGCCGACAATCAAAAAGAGCAAAAGGTTAATCATCCCGACGCCTTTGCCCCCAAAGATGCAGTTTAGCCACATGCCCACCATCGGCGATAACGCAGCTATAGGGTTGAGACTATCGTGCTCGCAATTCACCGCCCCATCGGTGACATCAACAGTGAGAGCGGCAAAAGTCGCACCTGCTGAAGTCCCGAACCGTATTTCCTTGCCTTCGAGATTGCCAAGGTGTTGATCCACCGGCAAAGCTGCTACCGCTGGCAAGGTCACATCCCGTTTACCCCCGGGTGCGCCCGAACTTGGCATCTGATACGTCTGAGCCGTTGAGCGCCCGGTCAGACCTGGGTTAGGTTGGAGCGTGTCAAACCAAATGGCCCAACCCACCGTACCGACCATTAGCACCGCCATCACGGCGAATATCACCACTGAGTGTCTTATTCTCTTCAACATCCGCCCGTACATCAGTACCAGAGAGAACGGAAACAGCATCATCGCGACACAGGAAAGGAAGTTAGTGACGTCGGTTGGATTCTCGAACGGATGGGCGGAATTCATACCGTAAAATCCGCCGCCATTCGTACCGAGCTGTTTCATCGGTACAAAGGCCGCCAATGGACCTACCACAATCGTTTGCTGCTTTGCCTGACCATTATCTGCAGTCCCCATGGCAGCAGGCTCGAGCGTCGAAACCTGATGAGCGCTATCGAATGTCATCGGGCTTCCTTGCTGTAGGAAGATGAACGCTAATACAAATGAGATCGGCAGGAAGGTGTAGATAACCACCCTCCACATATCGACGAAGAAATTTCCAATTTTGGATTCGCCCCGCAGTGCCCTGATTATCGCCGTGAGTCCGCAGAAACCGATTGAAGCAGAGAGAAAGAAGTTAGTTAAGCAAAAGAAGATCTGAGTGAAATTGGAAAAATGTTGATCGCCCGAATAATGCTGCAAATCGGTATTGGTCATGAACGACACGACACTGTGAAAAATCGTAGTCGGCGCCAGCATACCTCTACCTAGACCATTCAAAGGCATCCAAGGCTGGAGAAACAGCACTACAAATCCGAACACGAACAGCACGGTATTGAACAGCAATAAGGAAACCGTGTACTGTTTCCAATTTTGCGGACCGCTATTCAACTGTGCCTCGATCCAGCGAAAAACGGGTAATGGTCGATATTTTCCGTCCATTATCCACGCTAAGTATTTGCTCAGGGGGATTGCTAATAACGTCGTTACGACAAGAATTGAAATGGGTAGAAGCCACATTGTGTTCTAACTCTCTTTTATGGTTAGTAGTTAGGAAACCGCCTGGTTCAAAACCATTCCGGACGAACCAGAGCAACAAACAAGTAAATAAAAAGCAGAAGCGCTATGAGAGCCGTGAAAAAGATCATATTCGTTTCGTTTTAGATTTCCTCACACGCCTTCACAAAAAGAAAGCATCCGCCCATCGACACCAGACCAAGCAAAAACATTGCTGGCAACCAAATTTCGAGCTGCATGGTTATTATATTTTCTGACTGAAAAGTTACGATCTCCGCTGCGATTAATCGCAGCATGATATTCACAATGTAAGTCCGGTCCTAGCAAGAGGAGGCTATGCTAGAATTACCAATACCGGATCGAGCCTGGGCAGGAGGAGTGCCACGGCATACCACCATCAACTACTGACTGCTCGCAGGTTAGAGGATTACTGAAAACAGTCTTACTAGTTGGCTTGTTCTGTCGAGTGAAACCTAGCTTTAGCCGTGCCAAGTTTCTCTGATCGATAGTGCTAAGGCCGGATTGCTCAGGTGTTTTTATCGATGGCCGGGAGAAACGAACATTTCTGGGAAGTCTTCCATTCTGGCACCCTGCGAGATGTTCATGGAAGCAGGCTCGCAAACTGCGATTGTTCTCAATAGCGCCGCGGTTTGCTCCCCCCTTCTCCATGATCGGCCTCCGAACGCACTTGGCTTTTCGACTTTCCTAAAAGGCATTGATGAGGACATGAAACTCAACCAAGCCATCTGGCAGATGGCAGAGGTATTTCGCACGCGTCCAGGACAATAAAAGACCCGCTCATACGGAACCGGGGGGTGTTCATAACACCCCCGGGATCCAATTCGACTTGATGAACGGCCCAAAGCCCTCTGGTTGAACACCTGGACACTTGGGAAAGAACCAGGTCCGGCCTGAAGTCGTGCTTTTGAACAGCTGTTCATGCCTTGAGAGAAGGTCCACAGGGACCATGCCGGCGAAGGATCGCGTCACTTCTTTTCGGATGCTTCGCCGGGCAGCGACAGAAGTGGCACACTACCAGTGCCCTCGAGCAAAGTCAGCGGTAACGCACCATTCCAACGGTCTGCTTTTGCGAGATCGACCACCAGGGGGCTCGTTTTCAGGATTTCCGCATTCATGCGGAGAACGGCTGCACGTGATTCACCCTCAAGCCGTATTCCTTCGGCCCTGCCCTGAGCGCTCAAAATTGTCGATTGACGGTCAGCATCAGCCAATTTGAGTTTCGCTTCGGCCTCGCCATTCGCTCGCTCGACTGCTTGCTTGGCTTCGAATCGGATCCGATTCACCGTATTCTCGGCGGCAACGGCCTCATTCTTTGCCTTGACTGCAGCCTCAACCGAAGCACGGAAACTGTCTGAATAGAGAATGCCAGCAATCTGAAAATCCACGACTTCTATGTGGTAGAGAGTCCCGAGATCATTCGATAGAAGGGATTTGAGCGCATTTAAAATTTGGTCGCGGTTTTCACTGATTCGAGTGGTATTTTGCTGAGCGAAAATTTTCGCGGTTCGATCCGCAACAATGCGCTCGAAATTCTCTGTAATATCAAAATTGCCCGCACGGCCGACCTCATAGAGAAGCGGCAGAACTGCCGGTGGAGGAATGCGATAGGTAAGACCGACAGTCACGGCGATCGGCTGGTTATCGATTGTGTTAACGGTAAGCTTGTCGAGCTTAAAAGTGTCCAGAGACACTTGTAGCCGATCGACCTGGTCGATGAACGGCAACTTGAAATGCGGGCCGGGCCCGAGGGGCTTCGTGGTAATTACTTGCCCGAGGCGCCGGACCCCCGCCATCTCCGTAGGTTCGACAACGAAGTACGAATCGACGGCGAAGAGAGCAACGAGGATCACAACGACGATGCCAACAATCAGCTTGAACAGAAATGACGGGCGAATGATCGGCGGCCCCCCACGTTGCAGAATAAATTCTTGTGATGATCGATCGCTCATATCAGACTATTTCGGCCCCAGATCGTTTGCAAAGCTCCAAGTTTACTTCCGGCACGTTAACAAAATTGTCACCAGCCAATCTCAAAACGGCACCGCACCATTCCGGCGGGATCAGAGCCAGGAACAGGTAGATAAACAATGGCGAGTGCAAGAACAAAGTTAGATAAATCATTGTTAAACCTGGATTAGATTTTTTTACGGGCCTCCATGAACAGAAGACATATACCCATGGATACAAGCCCTAGGAAAAACAGGCACGGCAACCAGATCATCGCCACATTTGTTTAGAGCTTTACTCGTGCCAAACTAATTTGCTTTTCCATAAAACTATCTTGCGAGGGCAGAGTAAGCTCAAATAATATCTGTTGTTTGAGAGCGTAGAACGAAGCCCACCACAACACACTTGAAAAGTGGGAACTCGCAGATTGCTGGTATTTCGGTAGTCGAACCTCGCGAAATGCGAATTTAGCCCTCGCTATTTGAGTTAGTAGCTTAGTAACCTGCCGACGGCTCTATCGACGTTACCATAGAGTGTCGCCGAGCGAGACCGAGCTTATCGCGAGCAATCCATTTCCAGTATTCGCATTCCAGCCGTGATGCTGGCCGATCCATTCGCCTATCGCTAGGCTGAGAAATGTTTATAGATTCTCGGGGAAAGTATGGGCGCTTGAGACCGAGAAGAGACATGGCTCGCTAGTGAGATTTTTGATAGCTACTCATCGGTGCCAATCTTGATGTGAGTGGCCACCCACAATCCCCGCGTTCACTGCGCATTTTGCTTGTCGAAGATGACGCCGGCATTCGAGGAGGCTTAAACAGGTTAGTGAACGGACTAGGGCATCGGACACACATTACTCAGAATATACGGGAAGCTCTCGATCTCGCCATTGTTGGAAACCAAACGTTCGATCTATTGTTGAGCGACATTAATTTGCCGGATGGAAATGGATGGGAACTCTTGCAGCGTTTAAATGATAGCGGCCGCCGGCCCTGGCGAGCGATTGCGATGAGCGGTCAGTGCAGCATGCAAGATCTGACAAAAAGCCGGAGGGCGGGCTTTGATTATCACTTGGCCAAACCTGTTGAGATAGCGATCCTTGAAGCAATCTTGCGCGAAGCAGCAGAGGAAGTGCCGCAGTGATTTTCCCCGGATCCGGTCCACTCGCGCCGCACTTCAGGAAGAGTGTGGCGAGTCACCGGTGCCAGCGCTTCAAAGAATTCTTTGCAAGTCAGCGAGGGAGTAGAATGAAACGAGGGCCGCAAAAGAGCCACTTAGCGATTATACAGAACGATTCTCAGGAGGAATAAAAGTAAATCTCGACGCTCCCGAGCCGATTGAAATCTTTGGCAGGACCTGGCTCACGCAGTCGTTTGTCATCGACCTCGCAGATGTTGGAATGGCTGATTCTACGATGCGGTCCCGGACTAACACTAAAAAGGATCAGGTCCCGAGCCTCCTGTTTAAGGAGCTCTCGGGGGCGGCAGAAGCCAGCGCCGATCTCCATCTTAACTAAGCAATGGATTGGCTCGCCTTGTCCTTTAATATGAGGGGTACTCATCGGCTTCGCTCTGTATTCGAAGAACGCGTGCTCGCTCATCAAGCCATTCGACGCCGGATTAGTGTTGCGGATTCGAATCTCTTCTGAGCTTGTTTCTTTTTGTGTGGAGTAGCCGTATCTTGTTTCATTAGAGCTGAAACTTCTAATTGTCGATGACTCGGTGTTGGGTTGTTTATCAAGCGCCGGGGGGATGGTGATGTATCTCCCGACGCGCGTCT
>JBEEIB010000308.1:0-2636 GCA_041167675.1 Verrucomicrobiota bacterium | reverse complement strand
GAAAGGAGATTTTGCTACCGTTCCCAGCCGAAGCCATGAAAATGAGAGCTGTCTCAAGACGGATAAACAAACCAGAAAATAGTGATGCAGGAGTACTTGAAGAAGGTGAGATGGAACAGGTTGGACGGCTGATCTAAGCGTAGCGAACCGACAATTTCGTTGCGCGAGGTGATCGGCACGCAGGCTGTGCGATCGTCATAGCGGCAAACGGACCGGCTTGGAACTAACGTTCGAATGGGCGTCCTCATTTGCTCAGATCATTTCCGACTGACTTCGCCCCGTTCTTTGGGCGAGTTTCTGCATCACCGGTCCCTTAAATTAAAGAAAGCGACATTCGCCAGGCTCGCGGTGTGAGAACTCCGACGGATTAAACTGTCTGCGCACCCCTACAAAAGGACCACTTTTCTGGCACTGTGATCGAGGGTGTCTGATTGTGGAACGTCAAAACCTTCTCACCGGCCTCGATTGTTTCGTTTATTTTGATCAGATCCTGGACTGATTGTCTCCTCCCGTGGTGCTCTGATAGCAGTTTTGCTACGCTACGCCGGCAGGAAGGTCGGTTCAAACCTTGGCAACCGAAGCCTGGTAGATTTCGTCGATCGATTTTGATAACGAGACATCAAACTCGGTGTTGCTCATCGAATAACGGAGATCTTCAAGCAATGCCCGCGAAAAACTCGCGATCATTCCATGATTGGCGGCGAGGTGGTGGCAAGCGTCTTTCCGGGAATAGCCGCCGGAGAGCGCCACGACCCTGGCGACGCGGCTGTGCTCGATCAAAGGAGAATAATACTCCGGAATCTCCGGGATCGTCAGTTTCAACATCACGCGGCGTCCGACGGGCAATTCATCCAGTCCTCTTGCGAGTGCCTCGCGAAGAATCGTTTCCGCGCCCGGTTTGTCGGGACTCTTGATCAAAACTTCCGGCTCCAGGATCGGCATCAGTCCATGCTCCGCGATTTGCGCCGCGAACGCGAACTGCTGGGCCACGATGGCAGCGATACCGGTCTTGGAGGTCAAGTGGATCGTCGAGCGCATTTTCGTGCCGTACACTCCGAGTTTCGCGGCGCGTTCAAGAAGCGGGTCTAGTCCCGGAATCGACTTCATCAGACTGACCCCGTCCTTTTCCAGTTCCAATCCTTTATCGACTTTCAGGAACGGGACGACACCGCGGTCTTCCCAGAGGAATGTCGGCACAGGTTTCCCTTTAGCCTGTCCATCCATTGTGCCTTCAAACAGAATTGCTCCGATGACCTTGTCGCCCCTGAAGGCAGGCGAACTCATGATGCGTACGCGCATCTCGTGCATCAGCTTAAACATCTCGGTCTCCCCGCTATATGCACTGTCAGGTATACCGTAGTAACGCAAAGCACCGGGCGTGGAACCACCACTTTGATCAAGTGCGGCGATAAAGCCTTGCTTGGTGGACATCTGCGTGTTCATTTCGTTGCTCGTCATCTCTTTTCCTTGGACGGCTACTTACTCGTGAAATTTTAGGGCAGAAAATGTCCAGGAGGCGATAACTCTTCAGCCGATCCTGGGCGCTTCTTCTCAAGCGATCCGTCTCTTTTGTCGCGCTAGGGGATAGTGAACACCAACTTTACCGTCTGCTGCTCGAATCAAATGTCAATAGGTCAATTGCTGGTCAATGCCCGAGGGATTTGCCAACTTACCCCAAGCACGCGGGGAGGTTTATATAGAAGAACGCCCGCGCGGCCTTCCTCGAACTCGGTGTCTGCCAATTTCGCCAGCTTGCGCCGCGTTCCTGTGCGCGAGTTAGAGGATAGCGTCGGTCTTCTGAGTCGTGTCTCTAGCATGGCGCGCCTCGGCGACATGCACATTGGGAGGTTCCGGGCGAAGGTATGCGAATACGACGCAGCAAACCAGTCCGAAGCCGCACAACGGAAATCTTAGTGATATGAGCATGGAACCCAGGAAAATTGCTAATGTAAGGATGGACCGCGCTCGCCTGATCTTGCGTACCCGAATCGAAACGCCTCGGGTTTCTGCTGTAGAGAGAGCCTCACACTCAAACGCGAGGTAGGCGATATTCACCAGGACAAAGATGGCAGCGTATACAAATACCGGAACCGCCGCCATCCGTGACGTGGCAATCCATGCTGTCGAAAACGGTATCAGAGAGACCAAAAACAGATGCGCGAAGTTCCACCAGATGAGCTGCGGTGTCGTCCCTTCCGCCAAGCGGAGCAGATAGTGATGATTGACCCAGATGATCGCAATGAAGAGGTAGCTTACCGCGTAGTTTAACGCTGTTGGCCACAGCATTGCGAGCGCCGCAAACGAAGGATTTCTCACAAGTCAACGGAACCTATAGCCATCGATGTACCTCTTTTCGGCTTCGTGCGCGGACTTCCACAGCAAATCCCGCACGCCCCGACTCCAGAGTGATTACCCAGCCCCTCCGACGAGCTAGCGCTGGAGCGGCCCATTCTCGGAGCTGCGCTTCGGGGAACCCCCTCACGCCTGCTAGTAGGGGAATAACTCTTCCTCGGTTTGCTTTATTCTAGTGCACTGTTTCATTTAATTCCAAAGCAGTCTTGATACGATTAGAGGCGTCTTTGTAAGACCATTTGATAGGCGTTGCTTTGCGATTGTAGGAGCGGATGTAGCGCATG
>JBEEIB010000307.1:0-5175 GCA_041167675.1 Verrucomicrobiota bacterium | reverse complement strand
TTATGTTCAGGTTGCATCTCACGACCGGACTCCAGAGCGTTTTGGTCTAAACATCCTCACGTCTGGCGCTCGCGAAGCTGGCGCGATGTCCATGGATCTTCCGGTAGGGCCAGACTACGTGGTCGGTCCAGGAGATGGACTTGCGATCGACCTCTGGGGGAGCGTGTCTCAGCGTTTCCAGCGCACCGTCGACCGAGAGGGGCGCATTTCTCTCCCTGAGGCCGGACCGGTACTTGTTAGTGGAAAAACTCTTGGCGATGTTCAACTCACTCTGCAAGAAATCCTTCGAAACCAATTTCGCGCTGTCTCGACCAACGTCTCAATTTCCCGACTGCGAACAATACGCGTTTATGTTGTCGGAGAGGTTGTGGAGCCAGGCGCCTACGATCTGAGCTCACTCTCAAGCGCCATCAATGTCCTCGTGGCAGCCGGTGGCGTGACGGAACGCGGCTCACTGCGAACCATCAAGCACTATCGAGGAAAACAGTTGATCGAAGTGGTTGATGCGTATGACCTGCTGCTTCGCGGCGTTGGATTAGATCAGAAACGATTCGAGAGTGGCGATTCGCTACTCGTCCCTCCGGTGGGAGCTCAAGTGCGGATCGAAGGAATGGTTCGCCGCCCCGCCGTTTATGAGCTCCGTGGAGGGATGAATCTGGAGGAGGCGCTCGATCTTGCAGGCGGGATTTTGCCGGCTGCAGCTTTGAAGCACGTCGAGGTAGAGCGTCTGATCGCTCACGAAAATCGCACCATGATCAGCCTAAACCTTGACGAAAATGCGACAGCCAAGGATTCAAATTCGCAGCTCTCTACTTTCCGCGTACAGGATGGCGACCGCATTCATATCTTTCCAATTGCTCCGTACAACGACCAGGCTATCTATCTACAGGGTCACGTACTGCGTCCCGGCCGCTATTCGTACAAAAACGGGATGACTGTCACTGATCTGATCACTTCTTATACAGATCTGTTGCCAGAGCCTGCTGGGAAATACGCCGAGATCATCCGGCTTAACCCGCCTGACTACCGGCCTACCGTGGAAAGCTTTGATCTTTCGGCGACCCTCGGCAATCCGGCGAGCGCGCCTAAGCTCCAGCCGCTCGACACCGTACGCATTTTCAGCAGATACGATTTCGAACCTGCGCCGGAGGTGTGGATTGATGGAGAGGTGCGGAATCCGGGGCAATTCACCACAGCGGGCCAGGCTCACGTGCGGGACGCGATTTATCTGGCCGGAGGCGTGTTGCCTGGCGCGGCGATGGACTCCGCTCAAGTGTTCCGCGCCGGTAAAGACGGCACAAAGACTGTTCTGAGTGTAAATCTAGCAGAGGCGCTTGCCGGCAGCGTTACGGCGAATATCCCGCTGGAGCCGAACGATCGAATCATCGTTCATCGCAACGTCGCGGACGTCGATCCACCCAGCGTTTATGTGAAAGGCGATGTGGCCAATCCCGGCCGCTATCCACTCGCTGCCAATATGAATGTGCAGAGCCTGGTGCGTCTCGCAGGCGGCTTGAGACCGAGTGCTTACTCGGAGAGCGCCATCCTTACTCATCAAGAAGGAGGAGAGAAAGGCACTTTGGGAAGTACAAGTGTGGACATCAATCTAACGGCGGCCATGGCGGGGCGCTCGGACGAAGACAAGTTGTTATTGAATGGAGATGTTCTCACGGTGCGCCAGAATCCCAACTGGAATGATCTCGGCGCTACTGTAACCCTGCGGGGTGAAGTGCAACATCCGGGTACGTACGGCACCGGTCCAGGCGAGTCACTCAGTTCTGTGTTGGAGAAGGCCGGCGGATTCACATCGCAAGCGTATCCCTATGGAATTGTTTTGACGCGTCGCGAAGTCCGTGACCTGGAGATGCACTCACACCAGGACTTGGTCACTCGAGTCAAAGCAGAAGAGACACAGCTGAAGGCGCTTCCTGAGAATGACGCCGACCAGAAGAACTTGAAACTTACAGCCATCGCACAGACCGAAACAACACTAACGCAACTACAAATGAATTTGCCGGTCGGGCGGGTGGTTATCCATACCTCGCCGGACGAGAAATCGTTTGACCGCCGGGCGGAGGCGACACCGCTACGAAACGGTGACGTGATTGTTGTTCCTAAAAAACCAAACTACGTCGTCGTTCAAGGACAAATATTCAACCCGACGGCGGTTGGCTTTGTGGCAGGCAGGAGCGCCAATTGGTATTTAGGCCAAGCCGGAGGATTTACGCAGCTGGCGGACAAGAAGGCCGCGTTTGTCATCCGCGCTGACGGGTCCGTTTTGGCCGCAAAAAACAATAACAGCAAAATGTGGTCTGGCAATCCGATGGATTCGGTATTGATGCCCGGAGACATGATCGTCGTGCCCGAGAGAGCGCCCAACATTGGAAGCCGGAATTGGCTCCCGCTGATCCAATCGGCTCAAGTGGCGACCTCAGTGGTGCTGGCGATCGCTTACATCCACCCGTGAGATGAGTTGTGAATCAATGAAAGGATGCATCGTGGCGCGTTATCTGATGATCTTAAATATGGCGATGGCGGCGGCAGGTACTTGCCACGCTACGCCTCAACAAACGGATAACGAAAACAGTGGCGGGCAGTCTACGGCGACCACAATCACAGTGCCTGCCAAGAAAAAAACTTCAGGCACGGGTCAGTCACGCACCGATTGGATGACCAGTTCCCGTGCTGATCTGGAAAGTGCGAGCGGCCGATTCGTCAATGACCAAATCGAGCTGGTAACGAGTCCGACGAGGCTGCGGTTGTCTGACGTTGAATGGCTGGTGCCATTCGCCGGTATCACGTCCGGATTGATTTTTACGGATGCAAGTATCAGCAAGAGTCTTCCCAAGAGCCCTGGCATTCTTCGCACCTCGCAAAATATTCGCACAGGCGGGGTCGCAACTCTTGGCCTCGCGTCTGCCGGCATTTATTTGTGGAGTTACCACACTCACGATCCACACCAGAGAGAAACTGGTTTGCTCGCCGGCGAAGCTGTTGCAGACAGTCTGATTCTCACGGAAGGCTTGAAATATGTTACGGGACGAGAACGGCCTTATCAAGGAAACGGCCAAGGTCCGTTTTTACAAGGGGGATCTTCGTTTCCTTCAAATCATTCAGCGGCAGCATGGTCGGCTGCGGGTATTTTGGCCCACGAATATCCGGGCACACTAACGAAACTACTCAGCTACGGCCTGGCGTCAGCGGTCAGCATTACAAGTGTCAGCAGCAAGCAGCATTTTCCCTCGGATGTTCTCGTTGGCAGCGCTCTCGGTTGGATGGTTTCCGAATACGTTTATCGAACCCATCACGACCCAGGACTTGGAGGATCAGCGTGGAATCCGGTGCGCGAGATAATTCATGGAGATGTATCGGGCCCAACTGAATATCCGGGTTCTACCTATGTCCCTGTCGACAGTTGGGTCTACCGGGCGTTTGATCGGTTGGCTGCACTGGGTTATGTGACAGCGGGTTATGAAGGTAAGCGTCCGTGGTCTCGCGAGCAGTGTGCGCGTCTGTTGATCGACGCTGATGAAGCCATAGCGAGTTCGTCAGGCGCCAATCAACTGCCCGACTCAGAGACACAAGCAGTTATACAGGCGTTGCACCATGAGTTTGCGAGAGAGGAATCCACGTTCACGGAAGGGAATCGATCGTTTGAAGTGGATTCTGTTTACACGCGAGTCTTGAGTGCGAGCGGAACGGTATTGGATGACGGCTATCATTTAGGCGAGACGTATGCCTACGATTACGGCCGGCCATTTCGGCAAGGCACTAACCTGATTTCCGGCGGCTCAGCCAGCGCCACTTATGGAAGTCTGTTCTTTTTTGTAAACGGCGAATTTCAGCACGCGCCTTCGGCACCAGCTCTCTCAACCGACGTTCGAGACTTCATTGCGCTTCGAGACAAGGTACCGACTCCACCCGCTGTGTCGTTTGCTCCCATCAATACGTTTCAGCTTCTGGAGGCGTACGCGGGAATCAATCTACGGGGTTGGCAGATATCGTTCGGCAATCAAAGCCTTTCGTGGGGACCGGGCATTGGCGGATCTCTCCTTTTGAGCAACAACGCCGCGCCGTTCCCAATGCTGCGAATCTCTCCGCAGAAGGCCGCGGACATTCCAGGCATTTCCAAAATTCTTGGGCCCATCAGCGTGGAGCAATTCTTCGGGCGCGTCGACGGCCATCACGGACTGTCGCAACCGTGGATCTATGGTCAGTCAATCAGCATGAAGCCGCTTCGTTCACTGGAATTTGCCTACAGCCGCACGACCCTGATAGGCGGCACCGGCCATCCACTCACCTCTGGAATCTTTTTCGACAGCTTTTTCGGGAGAGTTGATCCGACTGAAAACAGTGTGCCCGGGGATTCACGTACGGCCGTGGACTGGACATGGCACGTGCCGGGCGTCCATCACTTAGTCACGTTCTATGGCGAATTGGAAGATGACGACGATTCGATTCCTCTGCAGAATTTGGCAAAGAGCGTATTGCGGCCGGGAATTTATCTTTCTCGTTTGCCGCTGTTGCCGAAGTTCGATGCGCATTTTGAGTGGACCAGTTCGACAAGCCCCGGACGCGCGCCCTTCCAAAACCATGGAAATTTGAATTATTGGAACCTCGACTACACCGACGGCTATACGAACAATGGAAATTTAATGGGAAACACTGTCGGGCGCGAGGGGATAACGCTGCAGGCGTGGATTCGATATTGGATGTCGCCGCGTAGTACGCTGGATTTCTCGTGGAAGCAAAGCAGAGTACTTTCCGACTTCGTGCCCGGTGGGGGAAAATGGCAGGATTTTCAGGCTAGCTACTCGGTCACGAAACATTCGGGCCTGTATCTTAAAACGTTTCTCCAGTTTGAACATATTTCTTCCTTTCCTCTGCTTTTTCCAGGTTCAAGGAACAACCTCACCGCCGCGATTGAACTTGGCTTCCTGCCGCAATGGGGACACCAACCTTCCGCGCGCTCCTCCTCGGGAAGTACGCCTGCGAACCAGTCGATCGGAGACCGTTTGCCATGAGCGCATCTTCGAATAAGACGACGCCGGAAGCTCTACGCGCTTTGGATATCGACCAGTTGCTCGCGCAACGCCTTCGTCAAGATCAGCAAGAAAACCGAGACAGAAAGATTGCGCGAATCGGCCATCTGTGGGAGCGCCGAAGACTTCTCGG
>JBEEIB010000306.1:0-14259 GCA_041167675.1 Verrucomicrobiota bacterium | reverse complement strand
GAAATGGGTAGAGGAAGATCCAAGCTTGCAACGGGCCGCGCCATTGTTCGAAATGCCGATCGCCGTCTCGATAGCGCTGTCGATGGTATTTACACCGTTCCTTTATCCCGAGGCGCCTCGCCTACTCCGGGCGTTTTTTGGGGTAGCCGGCCTCATACCGACGGTGATCTTGCTCCGGCGCCTGCTCGACCCAAGGGTGTACCCGGTCCTCTACGCGTTAATAGTATTTTTCTTCCTCGACCTGATCCGCCATATGTCGGTCGCGTTACCCCTCTTGACTCGTGAGTTGTTCGCGCTGGAAATGTTAACTGGCGCCTGCTTTGTCGTTTGGCTACTTCGTTCGAGCCGGCCGGGGGCAGCTGGTAATAATCCGCGACCTCCCCTGCCCTGGCCAGGGCGTTGGTATGCCAGAGTCAGCTTGCTTCTCTTTCTCGCGGCTTTGGCCGGCGACTGTTTGGGTTACGTCAGCCCCGCGTATTTGCTCGGTAATGGTGTCCTGGCTGGAGCGTATCTGGCAGTGATCGGTTATGCCGCCGTACGTATGCTCGAAGGATTGGTAGTCATAGCGCTCCAGGTCAGACCGCTCACCTATTTCGCCATGGTTCGCAAACATCGAGGTTTGATTCATCGGCGCATCATGCGAGTGATCCAATGCCTGATATTCCTTCTCTGGGCGAGCCTGGTTCTCAAACACTTCCAACTGAGAGATCCATTGTTCGAAGGAATCAGCTCTGTTGTGAATACGGGATTGGTGCTCGGCGCCTTCCGCCTCACGCTCGGACAGATTATCGCATTCGTTGTGGTCGTTTGGCTCTCATTTACCCTGTCGAAGCTGCTTCGTTTCTTGCTGGAAGAGGACGTCTACGATCGTCTCAAATTATCGCGTGGCCTGCCCTACGCCATTTCAACCGTGCTTCATTACGCCGTCTTACTATTCGGATTTTTTATTGCATTGGCTGCGTTGGGAGTCGACATGACAAAGTTCACGATCCTCGCCGGAGCATTTAGCGTCGGCGTTGGTTTCGGTCTGCAAAATATAATTAACAATTTCGTTTCCGGTCTGATCCTACTCTTCGAGCGACCAATTAAGGTCGGTGACGTCGTCCAGGTCGGCACCGCAGCTGGATCGGTGCAAAAGATCGGAATCCGGGCTAGTGTTGTCCGTACACCGGATGGATCGGATGTGATCATCCCGAACGGAGAACTGATTTCCAATCAGGTGACTAACTGGACGTTTTCTGACCGGCAACGGGCCATTGTTATAGAAATTAACGTGCCGCGAGACGTGAATCAAAACCATCTCGCGGAATTGCTGTTGCAAGCCGCAGACGAGACCCCGGGTGTCGCCAAAACTCCCGCGCCTCGAGCATTCGTCATGACCATGACGTCGACGATGCTCACCTTCGAGCTTCGTAGTTGGACGGATCGATTCGAGGATTGGATGACCGTGCGAGGCTACCTTTGGGTAGCAATCAACCAAAAGCTGGCGCACGAAAATGTCGCTTTAGCCTAGCGACGCCCATCCTCACACCGGATTGCATACCAGAATAGCGCATTGATGATGGCCAGGTTTTCAGCGGCGACCTGTCCGACGAAGCCTGCTGTAATACTCGGACTGTCGGTCCGACCAAGTCAGCGAAGTCGGGGGCCGCGATAGGGGGTGGTCGGTCCATCGCGCAAGTTCGACCGGCTGCCAGGGTTGAAACCCTGGGTTCGGCCTCCCTTCGCGAGGACATCAAGGCGTTTTTCTGAAAGTAGACCTGAATCTTGGATCGCGCCCCCTAATGCGTTTACCAGGATATCAAGCCGCGGCCAGCGGCTCGACGCCCTTTCAACGAACTCGGATCTATTTTGATCCGTTCCCGTAGTGCCAACATTTCCTGTCTGGCCCTTTCATGCTCCGTTCTGAACTCGCTCTTGGAAGTGTAACCGTTAGGCTGTTGGAGGTCCCATTCCAGTGCTCGATCGATTGCTCGCATCAGAGCCGCGGAGCGTTGATCAGCCTTCTCATAGATCGATTGCCCAACGCTCTCGGACAAAAACCAAAAATGCGATTGTTCTTCGGAGAGTCCGGAACCTTTTGCTTTGGCCAAAACCAAGAACCGGTAGCGAACCTCACCGACATAGTACCAGAAGCTCGCGTCATCTTTTTGTCCGTTGCGAAATAACTCGGTCGCCAGTGCAAAGTAGGTTGCGGGAGACTTGTTCTGAATGCCAACCTCCAGCTCCTCGATGGTTTGAATCGCCTCCGGCTCATGCGCAGTGGTTGGCTGGCAAAAGAATGAAGGGATCAGGACGGCAAAAAGAATTACGCGTGACATAAGATCGCAGATCAATCGGGCCATCGAAGTACCAAAATTGTGAGACCTGGGGGCATCGGATTTATTCCAGAAACACCGCGCATTGTTGAATAGTATCCTTCAGTGCTGCTGTCGCATCCCTTTTCGGAATGAATTCGTGAGCAATGTACCCGGCATAACCGGTCCTTTTAATCGCACGCAAAATGGAGGAATAATTAAGCTCTTGCTCATCATCCAAATCGTTTCGACCGGGATTACCGGCAGTATGATAATGAGCAATCCAGGGATGACTCGATTCGATCGTACGGACGATATCTCCCTCCATAATCTGCATGTGATAGATATCGTACAGGAGTTTCACTCGCGGCGAGTTCACCTTCTGGCATACCGAAACACCCCAAGCGGTGTGATCCGCCTGATAGTCGGGATGATCGACCTTACTATTCAGTAGCTCCAAGATAAGCGTGATTCCTTCTCGTTCGGCCAACGGAGCTAATCGGGCCAATCCCTCTGCCGTGATATCAATGCCCTCAGCGTCTGCCAGACCATCTCGATTTCCAGTAAAACAGACTAAGTTAGGAATTCCATGGCGGACTGCGTCGACTAGTTTCGCCTCTATTTCTTTTTTGATGCGGGGATGTTGATCTCTTTTGTTGAGTCCGACGGTCAGTGATTCGTGGCCGGCGATGGCGGCGATCTTAAGTCCGTGGTCCGTCACGAATGAGAAATGCTCGGGCGGTACCAAATCCAGCGCCACGCAGCCGGCATCAGCCGCTGATCGAACAAACTCTTCTGGAGTCAGCTTTTCCGGAACGAAACACCACCAGGATACAGATTGAGCGATTGCAGGCATAAGAGGATGACAGCATAGCAGATCGCAGATCTAAATTACAGACTCCGCTACCCGGAGACCGATGGCGACTGCGGTTTCCGGCTTGTGCCAAACCAATTGCTTGGGGCAAGTCTTTCCGACGGATGAAACGTAGAACGTATGGGGATCCGACGTCGTCCACCAGCTGCGATACCGAGCGGCCAAATGTCGGACTATGTCGGACAGGACAGTCGGCGCCACCATTAGTCCTTTACTATCAGCTATCGGCTATCTCTCAGGTCACCGGTCCCGGTTCCTTTGCATTTGTTCCCAGCCAAAGCCAAAATTGGCTGTTGGCTAGCGGCGATTGATCATTACCTTTGTCTTCCCCCCAGATGAGTCAAAAAATTCCTGATTGCTATACTCCGCTGAACGAACATTCGGTTCTCGATTTCATTGATCGGATTCCGGTCGTGCGCGAACTTCTCGGTTCGGGTCGTGTCAATTGGCAGGCCAACGAGGTTGGCGACGGTAACCTGAATCAAGTTTTTATCGTTCGTGGACCCGCTGCCGCGGTGGTCGTTAAGCAAGCGCTTCCTTATTTGCGAATCGTTGGCGATGCGTGGCTCCTACCGCTACGACGCAGCTTCTTTGAGTATCAGGCGTTATCCGAAGAAGCGAGACACGTCCCGCACCTTGTACCCAAACCTTATCACTTCGATGAACCCGCCGCGGCAATGGTGATGGAGTATCTCACGCCTCACATCATTCTTCGGAAAGGCTTTATCCGCGGCACGGTTTATCCAAAACTGGCTGGTCACATCGCTGAGTTCATGGCTCAGACCCTCTTCAAGACTTCGGACCTTTTTTTGGAGGCTGCTAAGAAGAAGAAGTGGGTCGCTCTGTTTTGCGAGAACATTGAACTTTGTAAGATTACGGAAGATCTCGTTTTCACCGATCCCTATCGCATTGCAAAACTGAATCGTTGGACCAGTCCGCAGCTCGATGACATCGCCGCGACTTTCCGGCAAGACCATGAATTGAAGGTAGCCGCCCAGCGGCTAAAATTGAAGTTTCTAAGTTCAGCGGAAGCACTCGTCCATGGCGATCTTCATTCGGGATCGATCATGGCGACACCGGAAGAAACAAAGGTCATTGATGCCGAGTTTGCGTTCTTCGGCCCAATGGGCTTTGATATCGGCGCGGTAATAGGAAATCTGCTGCTCGCCTTCCTCGCACAGGACGGACATGAGACCGCTCCGGGTGCGCGGGCTGATTATCGTGCTTGGTTGCTCCAAACGGTGCAAGACGTGTGGCGAGAATTTGCTGATCGGTTTCTCGCCCTCTGGCGAACTCAATCAGCCGGAGACGCTTACCACAGCTCGCTCTTTGACGATGAGTCATCGCAGGCAGCGCTCGAAATCGAACGCCAGAGATACCTGAGCCAGCTATTTTGCGATACAGTGGGCTTTGCTGGAGTGAAGATGATCCGACGGATCCTCGGTCTGGCCCATGTGGAGGATCTCGAATCCATTAAAGATCCCGAGACTCGCTCTCGTTGTGAGCGCAACGCCCTTCGACTCGGCCGTGAGCTGGTTGTAAACACCGCCCGATTCGAGAATCCACAACAGATTTGCGACCTGGCGGCGCGCATTCAGTGCCGATAGCCGGCAACAGCGACGTCGGGAGAACCGCACGATAAAGTCAGGAGACGTCTATCACCGTGATCGAACCTAGGACCGGCGAAAACCTCGGCGCGCTGAAATACTGCGACGTTTGCTTGTTTGATCGCGCCGGGTTTGAGCCACGCGCGGAATCAATCCACGTTCTAGATTCCGGCTCCCCCGATCACGTCTTCACCCGGGTCGAATGAATCCGGCGTTGCAGCCGGTTAGCGACCATTACAGTCACCAGCAACGCGCCGTAAAGCAGATCGCGGGCAAAATTGTTAACGGATAGTAAATTGAGTCCGCTCGATAGGAATTGCAGAGAGAGTACGGCTAATACCAAGCCGAACACAGTCCCGGAACCACCGTTTGGATTCACTCCAGCCAGAATGTTGATCAGCACTGCCAATAGAAGGTAGGAAGTGCCATAGTCGGGATTCGCGCTGTTGGCGCGCGCCAACATCACTAATCCGGCGCATGAGGCCATGACACCGCTCAGGATATAGGTCAGCATCAACATTCGAAAAGTCGGGATACCGGCAAAAGGAGCAGCTCGCGAATTGGTTCCGTACAGGCGCATCTGTTTACCGAGAAGCATGCGGGCGGTAACGATATAGATGACACCAAGGGCCAAGATAAACACTAATAATGGCACCGGGATGCCTAAGACCGCACCGTTGCCCACGTAGGCGTAGCTACTTGGCAAACCGGTAATCGAACTTCCCTTGGTGAGAATGATTCCAATGCCGGCAAAGAACTGCAAAGTTCCTAAAGTCGCTAGAATAGCTGGCAACCGGGCACCGGCAATCAGTAGGCCATTGGTGGCCCCAGCTACGGATCCAACCAGCAATGCCACCGGGACTGCTAAAAGAAAAATTTGGTGAGGAAGACCGCGCATGAGGAAAGCGGCGATGATAGCGCTCAGATTGGCCACACTGACCACACTGAGATCGATACCGCCGGTCAGCATTGTCGGGTGAATAGCTAACGCCAAAATCGCAAACTCCGGAAGCTGATAGGCCATCGAACTCAGGTTAGCTGCCGAGAGAAAAGCCGCCGGTCGAAGCGCACAAAACGCCAGGAAGATCAGCGCGGTGAAAATCGCCAATCGAATCACGTAGCGAGCATTCTCGGACAGCGAGCGTGGTTTCTTGCGTCGGGGGTGAACGGCTTCTCGATTCACGGCTGAAAAGCGTTTAGCATAAACTTCCTGGCGAACCAGTCGAAAGACTGCAAACCTTTTCTTTTTCTTGACACTGGCCTGCCCCAATCTCTAAGCAGAGCTTATTCTATAGCGCTATAGTATCCCCGAAAAATCACTACACCCCCAGATAAATCATGAGACCAAAATTCTTGGTTCCCTTTGTCGTCTGTTCTCTTTTCCTCATCGTCTCTGCCAGTCGAAGCTCCGCCGAGGATAAGAAATATAATCTAGCCACCGTCGTAAAGATCAGTGGCATCAACTGGTTCAACTACATGGAGACGGGAGTGAAGAAATTTGCCCAGGATACGGGAAATCAAGCGGTGCAACTCGGTCCGCCGGTCACCGACTCCGCCCAACAGAACCAAATTATCGAAGACCTCATTGCTAAGAAGGTCGATGCGATCTGCGTGGTCCCCTTCCAGCCGCCAGCCATGGAGCCGGTGCTGAAAAAGGCGTTAGATAACCACATCGTGGTTATCGCCCACGAAGCATCCAACATCCAGAATGCCAACTATGACCTCGAGGCATTCGATAACACCGCGTTCGGCGAACACATCATGGAAAATCTCGCCCAGCGGATGAATTACGAAGGCGAGTATGCTGTCTTTGTCGGCAGCCTTACTTCAAAAACCCATAACGAATGGGCCGACGGCGCAATCGCTCTGCAGAAGAAAAAATATCCCAAGATGAAACTGGTCGTCGACAAGATCGAAACTAATGACGATCAGCAGGTTTCCTATGCCAAAGCCAAAGAGCTTCTCCGATCTCATCCGAACATTAAAGGGTTCCAAGGCAGCGCCTCAACTGATGCCCCCGGCTGCGGTTTGGCGGTAGAGGAGGCCGGTCTCCAGGATAAAGTGGTCGTGGTTGGTACCGGAGTTCCGTCCTTGGTCAAAAAATATTTGCCGAGTGGCGCCGTACGAATGATCTCGTTCTGGGATTCTTCCATCGCTGGTTATGCGATGAACAAACTCGCGGTAATGGTATTGAACGGTCAGAAAGTCACTGACGGAATGGACCTCGGATTGCCCGGCTACGAGAAGATCAGGCTCGTCAACGATAAGATCATCTACGGAAATGGCTGGATCGATTGTACCAAGGAGAACATGGATAAATTTAATTTTTAGAATACGGAAGGCGGAACACGGAAGATCGGATACGGAATACGGTAGCGGTGTCGACCTGCATGTGCGGGCATTACACGGAACAACGTCCGATTTCGCCAAAGGGGGAGCAGCACTTAGCCCAGGATCTTAACCCTGGGCTGAATCTTGGCGCCCCCCTCGGTGCAAAGCGCAGGCCCTCTCCCCTTCTTCCCGTGTCTGTATTCCGTGTTCTGCGTTCCACATTAGCGCCTTTGCGTCTTTTGCATCGGTTTCTCTTCCTAGTCCCGAAACCACATGGCTTCGCTCCTCGCTGAGAACATTTCGAAGACTTACGTCCGCGTACCGGTTCTAAAGAATGTCACCCTGGCGGTTGAACCCGCTTCGGTTCATTGCCTGGCTGGCGAAAATGGTTCCGGAAAGTCCACTCTCATCAAGATCATCGCCGGAACTTTAAAGCCGGAAGCTGGAAAAGTCGTTATTGACGGCCACGATGCAACCAAGGTCAACGCTCTTGGCCGAATTGACCTCGGGCTGAGTGTCATCTATCAGGATTTTTCCTTGTTACCTAACCTGTCGGTTTTCGAGAACATTACTTTTTTGGACAGCGTCTCCCGGCACCGCAAGGCGGTCGACTTTCGCCGGCTTCGCCAACAAGCCCAGCTGATTCTGGAAAAGATCCGGGTGCGAATCCCGTTGGATGCATTGGTCGAGGAACTACCGGTTTCAAATCAGCAACTCGTCGCAATCGCTCGCGCCCTCAGCAACCGCTCAAAGGTCATCATCATGGATGAGCCGACCTCGGCGCTTACTAAGCGCGAAGTGCGCACGCTTTTCCAGATTGTCCAAGCGATCCGTCAAGAGCGGGTCAGCTTTATCTTTGTTACCCACAAACTAGAAGAGATCTACGAAATTTGTGATCATGTGACGGTTATTCGCAACGGCGAGGTCGTTACTTTCGGAGCGATCACGGATTTCACCACCGCCCAACTCAGCGAAGCGATAACCGGGCGCCGAATCCAAATCGAAAGGCTGCAACCACCCGCTCCTGCGCCTGGTCCGCCGCCACTCTTGGAGGTGCGGTCCTTGACCGCTGAACCGCACTACCGCGATATCAGCTTTAAGCTCAGACATGGCGAAATTGTTGGTCTCACCGGCTTACTCGGCTCTGGTCGCTCAGAGCTGGCGCTAAGTCTGGCCGGTAAGATGGCCGCAGAAACCGGAACGATCCTGCTGGATGCGGAAGAGATTCATCCCCGAACCGTGCGTCAAGCGCAACGGCTAGGAATCGGTTACGTTCCGGAGGACCGCTTGAGCGAAGGTCTGTTTCTCGAGCAGGAGATTTTTGATAATATGCTAATCGCCAATATGGGCCGGCGAACCTCTTTTGGTCTGCTCGATCGTGAACGTATCCGGCGCGATGGCGAAGAGTTCATTCATAAGCTCGAAATCAAAGCGCAGAGCGGCTATGACCCGGTACAAACGCTCTCCGGTGGGAATCAGCAACGGGTACTAATTGCTCGTTATCTCGATCTGAATCCGAAGCTGCTGATTCTGAACGGACCTACCATCGGAGTCGACGTCGGATCAAAACATGAAATTCACCTTTTGATTGCCGCATTGGCCAAGGCGGGAACCGGAATTCTGGTTGTGTCTGACGATCTACCCGAATTGCTCAGCGTCTGTCATCGCATTCTAGTGATAGCGGACGGCAAACTAACGAACGAACATTCCGCGCTGAATCTGGATCTGCAAACTTTGGCAGCTGAAGTAACGATGGAGTAACCAGATGCGCTGGTTGTTGAAATATTTGCGTTCGTCCGAAGGGGTGATCCTCCTGACGATGGTGGTTCTGTGCACCATCGTCACTTTCATTAATCCGGTATTCCTGAGCGCTCCAAATCTGCTCGACCTAGTGCGCGACAGCATCACGACCGGTCTTTTTGCTTTGGGCGTATATCTGGCACTGCTTTCCGGGGGGCTGGACGTTTCCTTCACCGCGGTGGGAGCCTTATCAATGTACGCCACGGTCAAACTCTTTGTGCAGGTCGATCCCCATGCCTCACTATTTTCTATCTTCCTAGTCGCCGCAGTGATCGGAGCCATCCTTGGGGCCTTCAACGCCACGCTGATCGCTTTCTTCCGTCTGCCTACGCTGATCGTCACCCTCGGAACCTTGAACTTGTTTCGTGGCATTCTCCTGACCTTCGTCGGGACTAAACATATTACTGACATCCCCGACAGCATGTTGCAGCTATCTCGGACATTCCTTTATCGAGGCAAACTCGCCGATGGCAGTCTCTTCAGTCTGCCGGCAACAACTTTAGCGCTGGTGATCGTCGCGATCGGCGTGGCCGTTCTCGTGCGCTACACAATGCTCGGCCGCTCCATCTACGCGATCGGAGGAAGCGAAGTGGCCAGTGATCGGCTAGGCATTCCAGTCGCCCGTATACGATTCTTTGTCTATGTGGTGATCGGAATTATTGCTGGCATTGCCGGAATCGTTCACGGCACACAAATCCGCGTCGCTAATCCATTTGATTTGGTCGGTACTGAGCTCAACGTATTAGCGGCGGTCGTGCTCGGAGGTACTCGCATTACTGGAGGACGGGGGAGCGTTTTTGGAACGCTGATGGGTGTCTTCCTCGTGACTATTATTAACAACTCGCTGATTCTTCTCGGCGTCTCTTCCTACTACGATCGCTGCGTCATCGGCATCCTCGTGATTCTCGGAGCTGGTGGGCCGCTGCTACTGCAACGTCTTCAATCCGGCAAGCCAGCGTGGTTGCCGGGCAAATCGTAAAGGAACTTCGTCCTTGTGCTCCCGTGGTGAACGCGGCCGCGACAAGGCTCGGCGGATTCGGGCTGTCGTCTGCGAACCGGTCGATCCCACCGTCGCGGCGTTCCCGGCCACCTGATAATCGGGACGATCGACCTTACTATTCAGTAGCTCCAAGATAAGCATGATTCCTTTCTCGTTCGGCCATGGGACCAACAATGCCAACCCCTCCGCTGCGATCTCACCTCCTTCGTTATCCGCCAGTCCGTCTCGGTTTCCGATAAAACGCGTCAAATTAGGAATTCCATAGCGGACCGCGTTCACAATTTCGCCTCTATTTCTTTTTTGATAGGTCGTGTTGATCGCGCTTGTTGAGTCCGACGGTCAATGACCCCGTGGCCAGCGATAGCGGCGATCTTCAGTCCGTGGTCAGCCACCAATGAGAAATACTCGGGCGGCACTAAATCGACCGCGACGTAACCGGCATCTTCTGGGTATCAATGTCGGTCTCAGAGTGCATCCCTACCGGGACGAGGGTGAGGTCCCCACGCTCCTGGACATGCTTGACCGCTCCTTCCTCCATGTCCTTAAAGAACTCGTTGGCCAACGATTTCATTACTAGTCCGATTACCGGCTTTTTTGTTTGCTGCGCCTGCTCCGGATCGGCGCCACCCAGCATCAGAATCGCGCTGAGCAGACAGACCGCGATTTCTCTAACTGCGTATTTCATGGTTGATTACTCCGATGGTTAGTACCGCAAGCCCGCCGTGCGTCGGCAACGGGTCAGCTTGCAAGTGAGGGGAATAGCCAAATGAATAGCTAATTAATTGTGCAAACAACCGTCTGATTTCGGCACGACAATCGGTAGCCTGTCAATTGGCACCGTCAAGGAAACGCCGGCATCGCCGACGGCGTTTATCACGTTTTTCTGGATAGCCAGAGCCGTGCCAGCCACTGGTCGCGTACGTGCGAGAGCAGGATCGCAAAAATCATCGTAGCGCCCCAGATCGCCGAGGTGAGATGCTGGCTGAAGCCAAGCAGATTGAAGCCGGTCGAGATTACCTGAAGCAGAATCAACGAGAGAAAAAGGCCCAGAACGCGGCCAAAGCCTCCAAAGGGATCGACACCACCAAGCACTGCCGCGAGAATGGTAATCAGGAGATATGATTCAGCATAACCCGCGCTAGCCGAATTAAATCGAGCCATCATCACCAGTGCGCCCACCCAGCACAACAAACTAGAGAACGCGTACACGCCGACCAGCATCCATTCAGTCGCTACGCCAGAGTAGCGAGTGGCCCTTTCGTTCGAACCGATTAGGCGAACCGAGACTCCAAACGGGGCGTGGGTCAAAAGCACAGCAACGACACTCGCGCAAAGGAGGAAAAGAATCATTGATACTGGTATTCCAAGCAGCGTACCGTTTCCAAGGAACAGGATTGCAGGAGGAAAACCGCCGATTACTGTACCGCTCGTTGTCAGGACGGAGATGCCTTTAACGAGCGTCATCGTACCAAGGGTAACGAGGATCGGATGGACGCCAAAGAAGGCGACGATGATCCCGGTTAAAAACCCAATCACCAGTGTGGTCATCATGCCGGCGAAAAGGGCAAGCGCAAACACTTCGATGACAACCAAAGGCGGACTCGAGGGCTGGATCAGGTGCGTCAAGATCGCTGCCATTACCAGTGCAGACAGATTTGCGGTTGCGATGATCGCGAGATTAAGTCCACCGCTGATCAACGGCACCATCATCGCAAGTGACAGAATGCCGAGTTCCGGCATTTGGAAAGCCATCGCGCGCACGGTATCGCCCGAGAGAAAACGACTGGGGGTGAGAAGAGTAAAGCTGATCACCGCAGCCGCGATAAGTGGCACCAGCAGCGTAATCGTGGGATCGCGCGGCAATAAGCTTGCGATCCGAGGCTTCGAGACCGCTGCGGTTTCAGACGCCATGGCGAACGCCCCCTTTTTGTTGGCGCTTGGCCGCGTAAGCGGTAGCGCTGACACTCACCAGAATCACCAAGCCAGTGACAAGTCCGAACGAATAGGATGAGACACCGATGAGAGTGAGTCCATTCTGAAGCATGGCTAAGAGTACAATACCCAGGATCGTACCGCTGACCGTCCCAACACCACCAGAAAGGCTTGCTCCGCCCAGCACAACAGCAGCTAGCACATCGAGTTCTCGTCCCATCAACGCATTGGGCACCACCTCCTCGACCCGGTGTGCTTGGACGATACCGGCGACGGCACCCATCAACCCCGAATACCCGTACACGAAGCACTGCAGCCCTGCGACATAGCAGCCCATGCGTTTCGCCGCCTCGGGATTTCCGCCCAGGCCATAGATGAGCCGCCCAATCGATAACCGGCTCAAAAGTAACAGAGTCGCTAGCAAAACAATCGCGGCGACCATGACCGGAAAAGGAATCGATAGAACCGAGAGATTGCTAGTGAACCAGTCTGGCAGGTTGTAGATCGACCGCCCCTGGGTCACAAACATCAGCATGGAAAAATAAAAGGTCATCGTCGAAATCGTTACGATCACCGAAATCGCGCGTAGATAATGGACCAGTAGCGCATTCACCACTCCTAACATCGCACCGAACAACCCGGCCAGCGCAAATGCGGTAAACCAATTGCCGCCGAAATTCACTAGAATCACTGCGGTCACAAACTGGCTGACGCCGGCTATTGCAGCGAACGATATATCAATTCCGCCGGAGATGAGCACAACTAACAAACCCGAAGCCATGATCCCGCTGACCGAATAACTTTCCAGCAGGTCCATGACGTTTCCCAAGGTTAGAAATCCCGGAGACCGGGCGGAGAAAAAAATCGCCATCATCAAGGTGATGACGCCGAGCTGGACATCGTGGCGACGAAGGATGCGGGTGAAGTAATTACGCATTAATCGCCTCCCGAAGTTCCTGTTCGCTTACCTGCCTCGGATCAAACGTCGCGGTGATCCGCCCAGATAACATCACCAGAACCCGATGGCTTTCGTGCAAAACTTCTTCTACCTCATCAGAGATGAGAATGATGGCGATTCCGTGGGCAGCCAGAGCATCAACGATTTGGAAAATGCCTTCCTTAGCTCCGACGTCGACGCCAACCGTCGGGGAGTCAAGGATCAGTATCCGCGGGTCGGTCGCGAGCCATTTGGCGAGTACGATCCGTTGTTGATTGCCGCCCGACAACTCCTGGACAGGCCGATCGGGGGCCTTGGTTTTCACATGTAACTCCTCGATCCAACGATTGATTGTCTTGCGCCGTCGCCCGCCGTCAATCAGGCCGAAGGCGCCGGTCAGCCTGCGCAAGACGGAAACGATGATGTTGTCGCCAATCGATTGCGGCATTACGAGCCCGAGCGAGAGCCGGTCCTCGGGAACATATCCGATCCCGCGGCGGACCGCCGCCCGATTCGTCGCCAGGCGGACAGGTTTCCCAGCGATCCGGATCTTGCCGGCATCGGGAGGGTTCATACCAAAGAGGGAGAGTGCGAGCTCTGTCCGCCCGGAGCCTAGCCGGCCGGTGATTCCAAGGATTTCGCCGGGATGCAAAACAAGATCGATCTCTTCATAATGGCCGAGCCTGGTCAACCCGCTGACCTCCAGAATGGGGACCGCCCCGCTCGAAAAGGGCGGTTTGCGGGATGCCATGAAAAACTTTCGGCCGGTCATTAGCTCCGCCAATCGGTAACGGTCAACCTCGCCCGCTGGGTAAGTTCCGACTCTATTGCCGTCTCGCAGCACGGTGACGCGCTCGGCGATACTCATTACCTCTTCCAGCTTGTGACTAACGAAAATCGTAGCGATCCTGTGCGCTTTGAGGCCGTGCACCGTCTCCAGCAGAGCGTCGATCTCATGATGGGTAAGCGATGCGGTCGGTTCGTCCATCACCACTAAACGAGCTTCCGCCGCCAGCGCACGACAGATCGCAACGAGTTGGCGGACAGCGATTGGCAATTGGCCAACTATTTCTTCCAGTGGCAGTTCGACCCCGAGCCGCGCCATCACTTCTCTGGCTTGTCCGATTATCTCGAGTCGCCGAACCAGTTTGGCCGGCTTCTCGACGTGATGCCGGAACACAATGTTTTCGGCCACGGAAAGATTCGGAAATAGCGAAAGATCCTGATAGATAATCTGTACGCCCGCGCGCTGGGACGCAGCGGGCGATAGGTGCGAATGCGTTTGCCGGTCGACAACGATCTTCCCTTCGTCCGGGGCATAAACGCCGGCAAGAATCTTGATCAGCGTACTTTTGCCGCATCCGTTCTCACCGGCAAGGCAGTGGATTTCCGCGGGATGAACCGTGAAGTCGACGTTGTTCAGGGCACGGACCCCTCCGAAACGCTTGCTTATACCGAGCATCTCGATGAATGCGGGAGTC
>JBEEIB010000305.1:0-6118 GCA_041167675.1 Verrucomicrobiota bacterium | reverse complement strand
GGCACAATCTGCCAGTGATTATGATGACTGGTCGCGATGACGCACAGACTCGGCATTTGCTCCAGCGTGTGAGTGCGGTTGCGGTTCTGATCAAGCCCTTCGACGAATCTCTGCTGCTTGACGCTATTTTTCGGGCACTCGCGTTGTCGCGCACATTTGCCGGACAGCGTTAGAAGGCGGTTTTCCTGGCGAAACGAGGATGGCAGGCGCGTCGCTCCCGAGCAAAGGGATGGACCGTTTAGATCCCAAACGGTTAATAGGTTTCCTGTGCCGTGAATTTGGTCTGCAGAGGTGGTTAGGCTAACGTCATCATTGACAATGAAATGCCCATAACATTGAAATGAAGTAGTGACCAAGGTTCCAACTGTGTTTGTGGTCGATGACGACGCATCCGTCCGCAGGGCTCTCGCCCGCCTGCTGCACTCAGCCGGCTACCAGACGGAAGCTTTCGCCTCGGCGGAAGGCTTTCTTGCCCAGGGCCGCTTCGACGCTCCCGGCTGCATTCTCCTGGATGTGCGAATGCCCGGACTGAATGGGCTCGAACTGCAGGAAGCGCTCGCTGCCGCGGACCGGCAGTTGCCGATTGTCTTCATCACCGGTCATGGCGACGTTCCGATGAGCGTGCGTGCGATGAAGGCGGGAGCCGAGGATTTTCTGCCTAAGCCATTCGATGACGAAGACCTATTGAAGGCCGTCGCGCGGGCGTTAAACAAGAGCCAGCGAGAGCAAAACGAGCGAACGGAGGCCGCTGAAATCCGCCGGCGGCTGTTGAGTCTAACCCCACGCGAGCGCGAAGTACTTTGTCACGTGGTTGCGGGCCAGCTCAACAAACAGATTGCGGTCGATCTTAGTATCGCAGAAAAAACGATCAAGGTACATCGAGCCCGAGTTATGGAAAAAATGGGTGCCAGTTCGCTTGCCGGGTTGGTCGCGATGACAGCGCGAATTGGTATTCACACGCCACTTTAAGCCGGGAGCCTGCATTGCTCACAAATCTCTAAGGGTTTGTGAGCAATGAAGGCTAATCATTGGACTAAAGTCCTATATACTCGGTAGTCGCAGATCGGTATAAATTGTCGTGACATAGAACCCAGCGCTTCGTAAGAAACCCGTTACCGTTCCGACCATCAAAGATAAGAACAAGCTCCGATGACATTCTTGGATAGAGGTTCTGTTGTCAGGTAGAGGCAAGAACTTATGAAAGAAGCTGTTTATTGGGCAGCATTACCCGTCGTTATTGCTTTCAGTTCGTGCCAGAAACCCGCGTCGACGGTCTCTTCCGGTCCTCCTGAGGTCTTGGTTACTGAGGTCGTTCAGAAGGAAGTTCCGCTGATCCGTCAGTGGATTGGCACGCTGAATGGATCCGAGAACGCGGATGTCAGGGCCAGAACGACTGGATATTTGCAGAAGCGCGCCTACCAGGAAGGCGGCTATGTAAAGCAGGGCGATTTGCTGTTCGAGATCGATCCCAGGCCTTTCGTCGCGGCGCTAGATCAAGCGAAAAGCCAGTTGCAGGAGGCCCAAGCAACTTTACTAGGTGTTGAGCTGGACGCGAAAAGGGCCAAGGAGCTGTTCCAGGGCAAAGTTATCTCGGAACAGGAGTACACGAACAAAACCCAGGATTACCAAACCAAATTAGCTGCGGTAGCGGCGGCTCAGGCGGCAGTGGAATCAGCACAACTGAACCTTGATTACACCAAGGTGGTTTCGCCGCTGGACGGCATTGCCGGGCAGGCGCAGGCGCAGATTGGGGACTTGGTTGGCTCCGGCTCCAATACGGTTTTGACCACGGTATCCCAGATCGAGCCGATCCGGTGTTATTTCCCGATTAGCGAACAAAGCTATTGGGAGTTTGCCGACGCTTTGAAGAAGTGGATGGCGGTGCCGGAAGCCGAACGTCCGGATAAGGTGGAACTGATCCTGCCTAACGGCAGCGTTTACTCGCATAAAGGAAAATTCGCTTTCGTAGATCGCCAAGTCGATCCAAAGACTGGGACCATTCAAATAGCAGTGAGCTTCCCGAATCCCGAGCTCACGCTGCGACCCGGACAGTACGCGACGGCGCGGGCCGAGATCGGATCCATTCCTAACGCACTGCTGATTCCGCAGCAGGCCGTGTCGCAACTGCAAGGCGGCAACCAAGTAGGGGTGGTGAGTGCGGACGGAAAAGCAGAGATCCGCGCCATAAAAGTTGGACCGACCTTTGGTCAGATGATCGTCGTGACGGACGGTTTGAAAGCAGGCGAGAAGGTAATCGTCGAGGGATTTCAGAAAGTCCGGCAAGGCACACAGGTTTTGGCCAAACCTTACACGGATTCAATGAAGACCCAGGAAGCGCAAGATACCTCAGAGAAGAGTTTGTCTGCTGGTCAGTCCTAGCTCCGGGGATCATCAATGTCGAAATTCTTCATCAATCGTCCGATCGTTGCCATGGTGATCGCTATCATCATGGTGATCGTTGGTGTCGTCTCGTTCCTCAGCCTGCCGGTCGCGCAGTATCCCAATATTGTTCCGCCGGAAATCGCGATTAACGCGACGTTCGTTGGCGGGGACGCGATAACCGTGGAGCAGTCGGTCGCAACTCCGATCGAACAGCAGCTAAGCGGCGTGGATCACATGAACTACATGTATTCGCTGAACGCGAGCAACGGTTCGATGAAGGAGACCGTTAACTTCGATGTGACCACCGATCCGAATACCGATCAGGTACTCACTCAAATGCGCGTCCTGCAAGCGCAGTCACAGCTGCCTTCCAGCGTCCAGAATTACGGTGTGACGGTGGCCAAATCGACTTCGGCGCCGCTCATGGTCATTTCCTTATACTCGCCGACCGGCCAGTTCGATTCCAAGTTCCTGGCCAACTACTCTTACATAAATCTGAATGACCCGATTCTTCGGGTGCCCGGCATCGGGAGCGTGTCTGTCTTCGGAGCGGGTCAATACGCGCTCCGGATCTGGGTTGATCCGAACAAGCTGGCTGCACTCAACATCACAACTCCGGAAATCGAAAGGGCAATCAGCGCCCAGAATACGGTGAATCCCGCCGGCCAGGTCGGAGGCGAGCCGATACCGGCCGGCCAGCCTTTTACCAATACTGTTTTGGCCCAAGGACGCCTAGAAACAGAGGAGCAGTTCGGGAACATTGTCATACGGGCGAGTTCGAACGGCTCCTTTGTGCGGATCAAAGATGTTGGGCGCGTCGAATTGGGGGCTCAGACCTACTCGCAGACTAGCAGTTTCAACGGCAAACCGGCGGCGGTTCTTGCCATTTACCAGTTGCCCGGCTCCAACGCAGTCAACGCGGCCAAGGGGGTAAGGGAACTGATGGGCCAGCTCAAACAGCGATTTCCTTCCGGCCTCGATTATTCCATCTCTCTCGACACCACTCTTGCTGTCACCGCAGGGATGGAGGAAATCTACAAGACGCTGGCGGAGGCGATGCTGCTGGTCATCCTGGTTGTTTTCGTTTTCCTCCAAGGCTGGCGAGCCACCCTCATTCCGTTGTGCGCCGTACCGGTATCGCTGATTGGCACATTCGCAGTGTTTCCGCTGCTTGGATTCTCGGTCAACACGCTCTCGCTCTTGGGACTCGTTCTGGCGATCGGTCTAGTAGTCGATGACGCGATAGTGGTAGTCGAAGCGGTCGAACACCATATCGAACAAGGCCTGTCGCCCAAAGACGCTGCGCTTAAAGCGATGGAAGAGGTCTCCGGCCCGGTGATTGCCATCGCGCTCATTTTGGCGGCCGTTTTCATCCCAACCGCATTTATTCCAGGGATCACCGGGCGGCTTTACCAGCAGTTTGCAGTTACCATCGCGGTTTCGGTGATTTTCTCAGCATTCAACGCATTGACATTGAGTCCGGCACTTTCGGCGCTTCTTTTGCGGCCCAAAAAAGAATCTGGCCGAGGGCCATTGGCATTTTTCTTTAACGGATTTAACAAAGTCTTCGGATCCGCGACGAACGGCTATATACGCGTCTGCCATCTTTTGATGCGCCGCAGCTTTCTTTGCATCTTGTTTCTGGTGCTGGTTCTGCTGGCGACGGGCTGGTTGGGCGGGAAGATTCCGCAGGGATTTGTTCCGACCGAGGACCAGGGTTATCTCTACGCTAATCTGTCGTTGCCGGAAACAGCGTCATTGCAAAGAACCGACGCCGCTTGCAAACAGGTCGAGGACATCCTAAGGAAGACTCCAGGAATAGCAGGAGTTACGACCATCGCCGGATTCAGCCTGTTGAGCGGGGTCAGCACGACCTATAACGGCTTTTTCTTTGTGACCTTGAAGCCGTGGAAAAAACGGACTTCTACGGAGGAGCATCTCAGAGCGATCCTGGAGAATGCGAATCAATCGCTCACCAAGATCCCGGAAGGAATCGCGTTTGTTTTCCCACCCCCGTCAATCCCAGGCATTGGAACATCCGGGGGCGTGACTTTCCTCCTGGAAGATCGCGCTGGAATGGACGTGAGCTTCCTCAATCAGCAGACCCAGAAATTCATGGAGGCTGCCCGAAAACGTCCGGAGATTGCCAGGATCACAACCACTTTATTGGGAAGCGTTCCGCAGTTTTATCTCGACGTCGATCAAGACAAAGTCCTGAAGCAAGGAGTCAATTTATCCGATGTTTATAAGGCCGTGCAGGTCTTTATGGGCGGCTCGTTTGTCAATTACTTCAATCGGTTTGGGCGGTCATGGCAGGTGTACGTCCAAGCGGATGGGCCATTTCGCACGCAACCCGAGGATGTCGGCCGGTTTTATGTGCTTAATGATGCGGGAAATCCCGTTCCACTCTCTTCGGTGACGCGCATCGAGCGCCGTTTTGGGCCTGAGTTTACGATGCGTTACAATCTTCACCGATGCTCACAGATAAACGTGAATGGGAAATTGGGTGTTAGCTCATATCAAGTCATGGCAGCGCTGGAAGATGTATTCGCCAAGACGATGCCGGCGGAGATGGGATTTGATTATAAGGATATGTCATTCCAGGAGCAGCAAGCCCAGAAAGGGGTTCCGCCCACCGTAATCTTCGGGCTATCGCTGCTGTTCGTCTTCCTGATACTCGCAGCTCAATACGAAAGTTGGTCGTTGCCGTTCAGCGTCCTTCTCTGTACGCCGATAGCTGTTCTCGGGGCTTTTGTGGCACTGGTCGCTAGACTATTCAAAAACGATGTTTATGGTCAAAGTTCGATAGTTTTCGAAAACGACGTCTTTGCTCAGATCGGTTTAGTGATGCTCATCGGCTTGGCAGCAAAGAACGCGATCTTGATCGTTGAATTTGCTAAGGCTGAATACGAAAAAGGACAACCGATCTTGGATGCGGCGTTAGCTGGCGCTCGTCTGCGACTTCGTCCGATCCTCATGACCGCGTTTGCTTTCATCCTCGGGTGTGTACCGCTGTGGTTAGCTGCCGGATCAGGCGCTGCTTCCAGGCAAATTCTCGGGACGACGGTCATTGGAGGAATGTTGGCAGCGACGTTTGTCGCGATCTTTCTTATCCCGGTATTGTTCTATTTAGTTGAGAGGATTTCTAATCGAGGGGGAAAAGGCGAACCCGAAGCGCCTCCAGTTGAGCAGCCAGCTGGTGTTAGCAAACACTAAACCAAGGAGCGCTGTCTCTGCTCAATTCCTGACGGACACGGTCAAGTAAAATGACCTTGGCAGATATCTCGGTAAGTTCGTCATTCTGCGTGTCATAGAAACTTTTGGCCGAAGCAACCAGCAGACCAAGAAGGATAGCGGTCATCGTTCCAACTAATCCCATACCAACCTTCACCACATCTTTCGAATCACTACTTAGATGGTTCGGCGGCAGAACCTTCCCAAGCAACAAACCGATCAGCGCGCCTCCGATAACGCATGCCAACACGATTAAACTGATTGTGACTGAATTCATGGTCATTACTTCCCAAGGCTAGCTGTCGCGAAATATCGGCTAACCAGCATATTATTCTGCAATCGGCGATACCGGGTCGAATTGGGCTTCACCATTTTTATTGTGCCGAGGACAAGGCGGATCGCATTGTCGCTCGCAAGTTTTCCAACGGACCGAAGTTTTCCCGAATCACTCCTCTGCGCGGGCGGTCGAGATCCAAGATTACTGATACCACGAGCGTGACGA
>JBEEIB010000304.1:0-3081 GCA_041167675.1 Verrucomicrobiota bacterium | reverse complement strand
CCTATGTCCGGCAGTCGGAAGTCCAGTTCGTAGCGCCAAGCACATTCCTGGAGAGAACCATCGTTCGGACTTGGGAGGAAGTGCTCGGAGTGCCGGGAATAGGCGTGCTAGACCGTTTTCTTGATTTGGGCGGGAATTCCTTGAAAGCGATGCAGATCATTACCCGGCTGCAGAACGCTCTTGAGCATGTCCTACCGCTAGAATCGCTTTTCAATATGGCTACGGTGAAGGAGCAGGCTGCCGCTATCGAGCAACAGCTCGCCGCCACGACCAACGGAGACGAGAATACAGCTTTGATCACCGAACTGGAAGCAATGTCCGAGGAAGAGGCGGAACGCCAACTGGCGGCCGCTCTGGATCAGGCTACCGAAGGGACGCAACAAAAAAAGAGTCATTGGCAGACCGGTATAGTAAGCAAGGCTTATCTTGATGTGCGTAGCGCGCTTCCCGGCTCCCAGTTTGAAATCGAGGTGATGCTAAAACTCATTCGCGCTTGGTATCCAAACCCACGCACGGCGCTCGATTTAGGTTGCGGAGACGGTTTCCTGGGACGAACCCTGCTCGAGCACTTTCCCGATTGTCACGTGTGGTTCCTCGACTTCTCGGATCCAATGCTTGATGCAGCCCGAGACAAACTAGGTAGATCGGGTCGCGCGACGATCATCAAGGCCGACTTTGCGAGCTCTGAGTGGATGTTCAACCCGGGTAATTACCCCGCGTTTGATCTAGTGGTGTCACGTCTATCGATCCACCATCAGACTAATATTAGAAAGAAGCAGTTGTACCGTGAGATTTACGATCTGCTTTCGATCGGGGGAATCTTTCTCAATTTAGAGCAGGTGGCTTCTGCCAGTGCCGGGATTGCGGAGGTGTATCACGAATACCTCATCGACTGTCTCTATGCGTTTTATCGTCAGTCGGATCCCGATCGGTCGCGACAGGACGTAGCCGATGGCTTCTACTCCAGTCCGGCAAGAAAAGAGAACATTCTTGCTTCGGTAGATATTCAGTGCGGCTGGCTAAGGGAGATCGGCTTCCAAGACGTCGATTGTTTCTTTAAGGTGTTCGAGCATGCGATGTTCGGCGGCCGAAAGATCGAGCTGCCGCAGTAATAAACAAACTGAGGACTGGCAGTAAAAGAACCGGACATGGCCTCTAAGGAATTTCATAACAAAGCTTGAATTCGCAAAGATGGCTGAGCGTCAAAGATCAGCATCTAGTATCTATGGCAGGTAACGAAAGGGGCCTGGATCGCCCAGGAGATTTCATAGCATCGGAAGCTTTTCAACTCACGGTTAAGACCGACTACGTCGGCGTCTCCGGAAACTCCCTATGGATGGCCTAGACAAAAGAACTGCCGCACTCTCTCCGGCCAAACGAGCGCTCTTAGAGCAAAGGTTGAAGGCAACGGCAAGTCGGGTCGAGCACAAAGGGGTTCGACGGAGTGTCCACCAGGGTCCGCCCCCCCTTTCCTTCAACCAGGAGCGATTGTGGTTTCTGGATCAACTGGAGCCCGATAGTCCTGCCTATAACCTCCCGACCTGGCTTCAATTCGAAGGTGAGTTGAATGTGGCTGCAATACGCCGGTCCGTGAACGAAGTGCTTCGACGTCACGAAATCTTGCGCACTCGCATTGAAGCGGTCGAAGGCCGGCCGGTGCAAGTGGTCGAACCCTTTACACCACTGGAAATACCGCTGGTTGATTTGAGTGAGCTGCCGGCACAACAGCGTGAGGCCGAAGCCAAGCGACTGTGCATGCAGGAAGCCCAAAAGCCCTTTAATTTGGCCCGTGACCTCATGCTGCGAGCCCATTTGTTTCGGCTCGGACAATCGGAGCACGTCCTTTTTCTAAATCGGCATCATATCGCATCGGACGGTTGGTCCTGGGGAGTGTTGATGCGTGAGTTGGAGACCCTTTACCAAGCCTTTTCCCAAGAGCAGCCATCACCTTTAGCCGAGCTACCTGTTCAATATGCCGATTTTGCCCTGTGGCAGCGCGCGTGGTTGCAGGGTGACGTTCTGGAAAAGCAACTAGATTACTGGCGGAAACAACTCGACGGAGCGCCGGCGTCACTGGAACTAACTACCGATCGCCGACCGCGGGCGACTCCGAACTATTGTGGTGCGCTACTATCTCACGATTTACCGGAATCGCTATCACTAGCGGTCGGAGAGTTGAGCCGCCGCGAGGGGATCACTTTATTCATGACTCTCCTGGCAGCATTTCAGACGTTATTGCACCGTTACACCAGCCGCGACGATATTCCGGTAGGCTCCGTAGTGGCCGGACGCAATCGAACGGAGGTCGAGGGTCTAATCGGATTTTTCGCCAATACGCTGGTCTTTCGTGGCGATCTATCGGGCGACCCTTCATTCCGAGTTCTTCTCCAACGAACCCGGACGGGTTGCGTGGGAGCTTATGCCCATCAGGACATGCCCTTTGGAGAATTGGTCAAGGAACTACAACCGGAAAGGGACATGAGTCATTCTCCCCTTTTCCAGGTAATGTTCGTGCTGCAAAATGCACCCGTCGCAGCCATGACACTTCCAAGCTTGCGGGTCAATGCCACCGATTGGCTAGACACCGGCGCATCCAAATTCGAATTGTCGCTATCACTAATAGAGAGCGGAAACTCGCTTAACGCATCTGTCGAATACCGAACCGATTTATTTGATGCGGAAACAATCCGGCGAATATTGAATCATTACCAGAACTTGTTGGAAGGGATCGCCGCAAATCCGGACGCTCGCTTATCCGAACTCCCATTATTGGCCGAGCAGGAGCGCGAGCAGATCGTGGTGGAATGGAATCAGACGGAAACCGAATATCCGAAACAACGCTGTGTACATGAGCTCTTTGCCGAACAGGCGACCCGAAGACCTGATGCGGTGGCAGTGGTCTATGACAATCTAAAGCTCAGTTACCGGGAGCTTGATCAGCGTACGAACCAACTAGCCCATTATTTGCGAACAATCGGGGTTGGAGGAGAAAGTCTGGTGGGGATCTGCATGGAACGTTCGATGCAGATGGTAGTGGGTATTCTCGCGATTCTGAAGGCCGGTGGAGCCTATGTGCCCCTT
>JBEEIB010000303.1:0-6812 GCA_041167675.1 Verrucomicrobiota bacterium | reverse complement strand
AGTGAACTCTGCGCCGAAGAGCAGGATCTGGGCAGAATAAAAGATCCAGAGTAGCAAGGTAATCAGCGAACTAGCCGCGCCGTATGCCGAGCCGGCTGCGCCACTACCCAAGTATAGACCCAGAATGAACTTACCAATGGGAAGAGGACCGCCGTCAGAGCCTATTGAGTCCGGCCTCCTTCCAGAGAGTCGCAAGATTTCTATCGGCCAGTCATCGCAGAGATGGCTTGTTTTGCTGATCGAATATTTCGAATTAAGAATTCGACTCCTGGGCCTGGAATCAAAGGAAGCACGATTACACGTTCTGAGTCTTGCTTTGCTGCTTGTGTCCACGTTGACCCTGTTTGCCGGGTTTCTGGTGAAGTCAAAATGGTCTTCGGTGGAAATGGGAGCCGACTAAGGCGTCCAGGAAGATTTTCTATGCTGAAGTGAGGCTTGGGCGATCTTGCTCCTGTGCACGTGAGGGTTCCGAAGGCGAATCTTTGCTGGCCGAAGAAACTAGCGAAGCAATCCCTCTGACGGCTTGCTCAAGATTGGTGTAAACACCGCCGCCCACAGATTCCTGGATTTTTCTAACCAGTCGTGCAGCTCCTGTTGGCGGTAGGCTCCAAAGACAGACCACAATAACAGCATCCGGAAGTGCAAGACGGATGGATTTGGCCGTGTTACCGGCGACCATTGCGGACCTTGGTTCGATTGCAGAGAGTACAATGCAGCGCGCAGCAAGGTTCTTCAAACGTTCGACCTTCTCTGTGCGAAGAGTTTTCCAAGAGATCACGGTACTGTCGCCGATCCTTTCGGCTGCCAGCAAGCGCGAAAGGACTTTCCCCACAACTTCGTCCCCTTCGCAAAGCAATGGGACGATGACCGGTGCCGAATCTACTAATCCAAGTTGTTCTGGCACTTCCTTTGGATCGCTTGGCTCCGGGACGTTCAGTTCCTCGATCAGCTCTCGCATCTGCTCATAAATCCGAGACTTTGTTCGCGCGTGAGTCGCGCCGGGAAAAAGTTCGTTTTCGATTGCACGAACGGTAGGAATTATCAGCTCTTCAGCGGCTTTTGTTGGTGTCTCTATGGATGTCACTTCATGGATCAAAGCCTTCGCCTCCGAAAGTCGGTTTTCGGTAAGCAGGCGAATCAGTTTCATTTCCGTCGAGGTGGGCGGATCTGCCGCCAACATGATGCTGTAAGGATGGAAGGCGGGGAAATAACGTCCCAACGCCACCAGACATGCCGTTATCGGCGTTGCTAGTAAGAGGCCAATTGGACCCCAGATCCAGGTCCAGAAAAGTGCCGCTATGATGACTGCAAGAGGAGACATTCCTGTACTACCTCCCAGCACAACGGGTTCGATGACGTTGTTGGTAAACACCTCTAAGATCCCGTAAAGGAGCAGCGTCAGGATGGGCTGTGTCCAGCTTGTAGAGATGGCAAAAGAGAGAGCCAACGGAAAAAAGGCTGAAATCCAGAGACCAACGTATGGCACAAATCTCAGTACGAGCGTGAGCGCCGCCCAGAGTACGGCATTTGGAATGCCAATCAACGAGAGCCCGATCCCTAGTACCAGCGAATACGCGCTGTTCACTGCGAGTTGCATCAACAGAAAGCTGCTCAATCGGGAGCCAGCCTCGTCGACTGCGAGTGTAGTGGTCGCTGTGTGAGAGTGCCCAATTAATCGAAGGAACCGCACGCGAAGTTGCTTTCGTTCGAGCAGGATAAAGATCACCAGTACCACTACGACAGCGAAGGCAGCCACCGGCCCCATGACGGGTGTCATGCTATTTTTGGCGATCGCTACGATAGTGTCGGCACCGCTTACGATTTGGACCCTAGTTGGCTCCGGCTGTTCGGCGCCCGTGGACGGAGCGGTGACTTTACTTAGATCTCCGGTCAGTTCGCCAATATTTCGGAAGGCTAAGCTCAGCGGCCCCGGCGGCGCTTGTTGGATCGCTGACCATTTCGCATGGATATTGTCGCGATATTTAGGCAGAGAATTTACTAGGTTCAAGGCCTCTACCGATACCGTCGCGCAGAGCACACCGATGAGAGCAAAAGCAACCACCACGACACTGAGCACCGCCAAGACAGGATGAAAACCCCAGCGTTCGATGCGAGATACAATCGGCGTAAGCAGAAAGCTGATCAGGATGGCCAGAACAATCGGTAGTAGAAACTCTTTCGCCCAAGAGAAGGCAGAAAGAATAACGATCAGGTACGCTAATTCGATGAGCTTTCGAAAGTCAAACGGCTTGGTGGATTCCAGTTTGTCCGGCATTAGATTGTTCTTTTCGAAAAGTCTGAGGTGAGCGGCTGATCCTTAAAAACTGAAATGGGCTCCTTACAACCGGGACAGGGCGGGTTGGGCAAATTCGTTATAACGGGATATGCCCATCTCCGTCGGAATCGTCGAGAGCGGGAGTGCTTAGTGGAAAAGGGACGCCTGAAAAAGAATGCGGAATTGCTCATAGGCGCGGCATCGTGCTTGACATAGCTCGTTGTGCGCCGGTTTTTTGCGCCTCAAGGCAAACCCCACAGATCTTATCAGGGTAGGGTTAAATTTCTTGCTCACAGGTGCGGGCAAATCATCATGACTCAGCCTAGCTGACTCACGTTAGAGATAATCTGCCGTGAAGCGTACCAGGGGATTTCACACCAAAATAGGCAGAAGCAACTGATTGCGAGAATGCGCGGATCTATCGGAAGAGAATCTGAGGGGCGATCCTCCAATTGAAAACACAGATTTACTGACACCCGATTACTGATTACTGATTACTGATTACCAGATTTTATCCTGGATCGGTACCAAATGGTTCAATAGTTTTTTGTGAGCCAATTGTAACCGGGTTTTCACTGTGCCCAGAGCAATTGATTTTTGTGCAGCGATTTGGCGCTGACTCATTCCTTCGAAAAATGTTAGCTGCACTACCTCTTGTTGCGGTTCCGGCAGCAAACGGATCATCTTGGAAAGGAGCTCGGATAAGTCGAAATCGGTCGGCTTCACTCCGTGCCCCCGAACTTTATCATTAAATTCCGCCGTCATCTGCGTTTCGAATCGATCAGTGGCGTGGCGGTAAGCCAGACGGCGGCGCAAACGATCGAGCGCCCTGCGCCTCGCCAGAGTGACTAGAAATCCATGCAATCCTTTTTCTGCAACAAATCGATCCGCCCGGTTCCAGAGTTGGATAAAGACGTCATGCAGGACATCATCGGTCTCACCTTGTTCGTGCAGGACACTTATAATCACTGCCCGTAGTGTCGATTCGTAGCGTTGATAAATTGCTGCCATAGCATCGGCATCTCGCCGGACGACCGCTTCCATCAATTCAGCGTCCGTCAGTCTCTTTGCGTTTATTTCTTCCATTGAAATGTCCAAGTAGATTTACTTACTGAGCCTAACTCACGGCGGATTTTTAAAAATCGGGCGGCGCCATGAGAAATCGCTCAGGATATGAGCGGCGCCCTTATGGGGCGGAACCCCGATTATTTAAGTGGCACCCTTATGAGTCGGACCTGGTCGATTGTGTAGTCGAGGTCAACCGAGAGATGTGCAGAACAGGGAGATGGTAGAAACGCATCTTCTATTTGCTACGCTCGTTTTACCTTACGCCATTTTGCTTTTCATGGCCTGCGCGGGTCGGATTCGCGCTTGGAGTTCCTTCTACAGGGCATTCGACAGAATCAACTGGGGCCCTTACTCCGAATGCGACCGGTCCTTTTCGTCGCCATCTACCGGTAAAAATTCGCTACGATGCCGCCTGATAAAATCGTCTAGGGCTTGGAAAACCAACCACGAAAGGCTGACATTGGGTAGTCTTGCCGGCCGGTTTGGTGAATCCATTCCTGCGATGCGTTGAAGATGAGTTCTTCATTAGTCACTCTCATCTCTTTACACTGGACGTTTAGCCAAGCGAAGCGCTGTTCGGTCATAAGGATTCGGAACGGCCCGGTAGGTTCGCCGAAATGATTGAGCCGAAAATCTGGTGCCCGATCCAACACAATCCTAGATCGCGACGCGATTGTGAACCGGACCTGACAGCTGGCGACCGGCGAGAAATCGAGTGTCCGCTTATCGGAAGCGGTTCCGCTGAAAACTATACAAGGTAGCCTGCTTTGATCGGCTCACAGTCGTTGGTCCATTGCAAAGCAAACCACCCGTAAGCCAGCAAACTTAAGGAATTGCCGGATTCTTATCCTTCCGCCGTACGAGGACGACAACCGGTGCCTCAGCTGCCTCGGCAATTCGCTGGATCATGCCACTGAAGATTAAGCGGTGCACCGGATACAGAAAAAACCAGTACAGCACGCCGGCGAGCCCTTTCGGTTCAAAGAGCGCCGTTTGAATCAGTTCGCTGCGCATGGCGGATTGCGGTTCCACTTGGAATTGGAGCCAACCTTTTCCGGGCAATTTCATCTCGGCACGAAGGCGAATTGATCTTCCGGCTTCAACGGCCTCGATACGCCAAAAATCCAGAGCCTCGCCGATGCGCAAACCACCTCCCTTGCCCCGACGCATGCCCACGCCCCCAAGCAATCCGTCGATCCAGCCGCGCAGCTGCCAGGCCCAATTCAGTGCGAGCCAGCCCCGTTCTCCGCCCATTTTGGCAATGATTAAGTAAACCTTGTCGGCTGATGCATTCACCGATCTTCGGCGCCGTTCCAGAATCATACCTTCCTCCGTGCGCATGCTTACCGACGGTTGCTGGCTAGATGGAATCGCAAAGCTTCCAAGCGAGCTGGCCAATTGCTTTGCTTCTCCACTGGCGAGTGCTACCTCCACTGCCGTTTTGCAATCCAGCAATTGTACCTCGGAAAATATTTCCCGGGCTGCGTTACCGCGGACTATCACTTCGTTGCGCAATCCCTCTATTAGAGGGCGCGCCAAACTGACCGAGAACGGTGTCACCAGACGCACCCAGTATGAGGAAAGTCTAGGCGTTAAAAAGGGGACGGGCAGCAGGTAGCGTTTCAGGCCGCGTACGCTGGCATAGGTCTCCATCAATCCACCATAACTCAGGACGTCCTCACCTCCAATCTCAATGATCCTGCCTGCGCTGTCAGGCTGTTGCAGCGCGGCCAACCAGGTAATCTAGTACATTCTGAATCGCGATCGGTTGAATGCGCGTATAAACCCACCGGGGACAGATCATCACGGGCAACCGTTCCGACAGGTATCGAATTAGCTCAAAGGAAAGGCTACCCGAACCGATGATGACAGCCGCACGAAATTCAGTCACTGGCACCCCCGCGTCGCACAAGGCAGTTCCGGTTTCCTGGTGCGAACGAAGATGTGCGGAAAGCTTCGCGGCTGGATCGCCCAGGCCGCCCAAATAAATTATTCTTCGCACGCCCTGCGCCTTGGCGGCCTTGGCACAATGACGGGCGCCGGCTAAGTCCTGCTCTGCGAAATCTCTCCCGCTTCCGATGCTGTGGACCAAGTAATAAACCGCAGCCACGCCTTCCATCGCTGGACGCAATGTTTCGGGACGTAGCACAATCGCCCTCCACGCACTCGACTAGTGGAAGCCAGGGTTCATGCTGAATATTCGCTGGCCTACGCATCAAGCAGCGAACACGATACCCTGCCTGAAGCAGGCGCGGGACAAGCTTCCCTCCGACGTATCCTGTGGCCCCGGCTATTAGAATCAATTTGTCCTCGTTGGCGTGCACGTTTCGGCCACTATCTTCCAGCCGGCTCGAAAGGCAATGTGTTGGAGTTACAAAAGGAATCAGCTTGGTGATCGCTTTGAATCCACAAATACCGGCAGCGCACGTGGAGATCTTTTTACTGGTTCGCGTGCAGAACCTTAGCCGTCATGCGACCGCATCCCGCCCTCCTTAGATCGGGTAGCCTCTCCGACTTCTGCCACAACGATGCGCTTTACATGGGTGGTGTTGTCGAGGGCGGCAGCGGACCTGGACTTGGTGCGGGCGGGGTTGGCAGTGGCGGTTCGGGCACCGGTCCTGGTGGAGGATGCCCCGGCAAAGGCGATGGCGATGGCCGTGGGGGTTCTGGAGGCTGCTCTGGTGGCAATGGACTAGGGATATCTGGTCCGATGAATTTCATCTTTAAGACTTCGAACCTGCTAATGGGCACAGGCGTACCGCACGTGTAATTGCCTCTTTGTGTGGGGATCAGCTAGTTAGCTACCCTCGTACGCCCGCATTTCGCCGTCCGGAAACCCGGTCACCTCTCCGGCTTGGACGGCGGCTTTGAACACTTTGAGAGCGTCTCGGATTTCCTGAATCTCACGGGATGGGTGCTATAAGACGACGCCTGGTAGCCATGATTCCTCAGCTTTCGTTCTGGTTCCAAATGTCAACGTGGATGACATCGTGCTTTTGCAGGGGTGATTTACCGCGTGTACGAACCGTGAAGCGGTCTGGTTTTGACATACTGCTTTCAACAATTTCGGCGTCGATCTCGGAAAATCGAAAGTCGAGTCGCACGGTTTCCCAGTCGAGGATGTCTTCGTCAAGCTTCGCTTCAATAAGCCAAGTGTTCGGGTCTTGATCAGGTTCCGATGCAGGATCTTCCTTTCTGTTTTCAACAATTTTCGCTTCAACTCTTCTCATATGTTCTCAAGATCCAATTCGAAACAAATTGCCAGCGCGCCTGCATTAGGTGGCACCGGGCGCCGCGCATGAGCGCCCTGGTGCCCAAAGCCGGGAATATCCCCCAGCGTTCTCCGCAAGACTCCACCAGCAGTTCGCTCGTCGAGTAGGTCGTGGCGCTGAAAAAGCAGTAATTGTTAGCGATTAGCCAAAGAGGCCCGGTGACTAGGCGAATGGTTGTGGCGGTCCCAATTCTTCTC
>JBEEIB010000302.1:0-5247 GCA_041167675.1 Verrucomicrobiota bacterium | reverse complement strand
CGCATCAGTGCTTCTAGTCTGCAACTGCTTGCAAACGCAAGCATAGGGAAAGCCCGGCGATCGATCGACCGCTATAACCGCCAGTGATATCCCGCGGCAGAACGAAACAAAAATGTCCATGAACGATAAGATTGTGTTGGTGATCGGTGGTAGTTCAGGAATCGGATACGAGATCGTGCGCCAAACCAGTGGGCAAGGAGCCCGGCTGATCGTCGTCGGCCGTAATAAAACCAAACTCGCCGCTGCCACTGAGAGCCTCCGAGCGGAAGTGAAGCCGGTCGTGCTGGATGCACACGACGAAAGGGCTTTGGAGCACTTTTTCTCGACCTTGGAGCCCATCGACCATCTTGTCTCAATGGTCGGCGATTCGATGGCCGGCGGCTTCCTGACGACCTCACCTGACACTATGCGCCACGTTTTGCACTCGAAGTTTTGGACTAACTGGATGATCGGCAGACATGTCGCGCCGAAACTGCGCGACGGAGGAAGCATTACTTTCACCGCCGGCACTGGGGGACGAGCCCAGGATATATCAGCCAGCTACATCGCAAACCTCGGCATCGGCGCCTTGGTTCAAGGCTTGGCCTTCGAACTAGCTCCGCGCATCCGGGTCAACGCAGTGGCGCCGACTTTCATGGGAAAAGGGACGCTGTCTGGAAAAATGTGCCGGTCAACGAGCTCGAAGAGGCGCAGACCGCTTTCAGTCAGAGCGTGCCGTTGCAGCGGCTGGGCACGGTCCAGGAGGTCGCCTCGACTTACGTCCATCTTATAGCGAACGGGTTCATCACCGGTCAGGTACTGGCTGTCGATGGCGGCGTCATGCTGCGGAAATGACCTGCTTTTCCGCCCCGCGCCTCGAACACGATGGCTGCGTTTGCGATCGTAATTTAGGGCGCCCTTTCAGCGCGGCTAGCATTTCATCTTTCGAATAGGACCAATGCTGAACGAGCGGGAATTGAGACGATAGGTCCGCAAGGCTGTAGTTCGGGAAATTCCGGACGGGCGCAGCTTAACGAGCCGGCATTGGGTAGCTCGACACTTACCTCGTGTGCCGCGCTTTGATCGTCGTTGACGAACACAACTGCGCGAAGGTGCCGCTGCGAATGCAAAAATACGCCATATGAAATCGGGACATCCGGACCGATATCGACTTTGGCGCCAACCGAATCGCAGAATTCTCCTTTCCAGAGGTAGTCGGAATAACGGCATCGAAGCGCGTCGACTTTCTTTCCATAGTCTATCGTTAGCGGAAAATCATCCAGGTTGCCCTTAAAGTTATATGGCTCGTAGCTGATGATATAACGATACAGCAGCGCCCGATTTATCATTTCACGGTCGTCGAATCCAGTAACCGCTATCATGATTGGATAAAATGGATCCGCGTAGCGTTCGGCCGGAACATGCCCCGCAAAGATCCGGAAATAAGACAGCGCATAGTGTTGATGTTGGAGATCGAACGGCGCCTCGGCCGAAAGTAGAAAATTTGATCGATTGCGCTGCTGCAGCAATCCCTGGAAGATCTGACCTAAAGCTAAATCGCCAGAAGCGATGGTGGCAGGAATCCGATGGCCATGACTTATGGAGAAACAGTGGGTCGCTGCGTAGTGGTGAAAAGCTTCATCGTAAAGAATGCCGCTCGCTCCAAGAGAAAGACTTTTCTCAAACTCTTGCTGGCAAAGACCGATCCACCTAGGATCATGCAGACAAGCAACCATGAATCGGCGGTTATTAATACTCATCCATTGGACTGGCGTTTGATATTCGTATCCCGGATGGTAATAAGGCATGCCGTAGGGATCGACTGCGGCACTATCGAGCAGTGACGAATAGTCGGTACGCGTCACGTCTGCCCAGACGAATTTATTAAAGAGAACGACGCGCACTCCCAGTGCTTCAATCTCCGATATAGCCGCTTTTAGATCTTCCCAGGTACCAAGCCTGGTGTCCGGATCGTGGGAGGGATTCCCGCGATCCTGCCCCCCTTGATTCCATCCGACTAACTGTAATGCCTTTACCCCATGGTCAGCTAACTGACGCGCTCTCTCTGGCAGGTCGCTGAATCGAGTTCGCAAGTCGTCCTCAGTGGAACCGATTTGAATCTGTTGCCAGGAATGAACCTCGTGAACCCATTCCGGGCTTGGTGCCTGGTGATACCAAGTTGCTCTCCAGCGCCGATAAATGTCGATGCCGCGATGCCAGTCTCCGAAATAGGGCTCAATCACAATATTTGGCAGTTCAACGGTCTCACCGGGCGCGGCCATCGGATAATGAACCGATTCAAAAGTCAGGTGGACCGGAGTCTCTCCGATATTGGTTAGATCAGGACCGATTGCATGAAATGAGTTGAGATATCCGGGACGCAGTTCGGACTGGAAACAGACCATCTGTCGCGCACTCGTATCATGAACACCCACATAAATTCCTTGAGTGGAGGAGCTCAAGAGGACGAAGCGTTGAGGGAAATGATAGGAACCGGGAATGCCAGCCAAGAGCGATCCCTTGCCCTCGATTTGCATCGGATAATTGGTACCGTAATATCCACGCTCGTTTCCCGTTTGCGGCCAAAGCGGTGTTCGCTTCATCGTGCCGTAGTCGAGGTTTTCACGACAAAGAGATTCGGTGCCGACCGGCGGTACAAGGTCCCCTAGAACTGGCCAGCTCAACGTGGTAATCGTCGCGTCACTCGAGTTTTTCAAACTACCGGAAAAGGTAAGTTGACCTTGCTCGAGGTGGACTTGAGTAACGAGACTGACCGCTAATTCGATACCTCCCGAGACGCGCAATTGCCCCCATTCGAATCGAATCTGTTGCGCGGCAGGATCAATTGTCGCGCGACGGAGTTGGCAGCTCAGGCCGCTTATCGGATTAAACAGACGATCTTTCCAAGCGGCATACGCCCGGAAGGATTGCCCAAGTTCAAATCGCTGTTGAATTTTCCAACCACTCGGTTTGTGCTGGAAATCGATCCACGCACCTGTCCTGGCATCAAATGCTGCCCGCACTGTTTGGTCTTCGAGAATTAGGAGTTCATGGCCTGCCTCGGAATTCCACCAATCTTCTGTCAAAGGTGAGCCGAGAGATTTTCTAGTTTCTTGATCGGTGCTTTTCATAAATTTGGATCTCGATCTAGGTTTTAACCGCACCCGCCGTCAGGCCTGCGATGAACTGTTTCTGCAGGAACAGATAGACCATCACCACCGGTGCGATGGACAGAGCGAGCGTGGCAAACAATTGCGGAAACTGGGTCTCATATTGGTTTACGAAAAACGCCTGTAGACCGAGGGGCAACGTTTGTAGGTCTGGGTTATGAATAAAAACCAAGGCCAAAAAGAACTCATTCCACGATTGCACAAAAGTGAAGATCGCAACGGTTGACAGTACTGGGCGAGAGAGTGGTAGAACTACCTTCAGCAAGATCATTCGGTTGCTGCATCCATCAAGGCGCGCAGCATCCATCACTTCCGATGGCAACTGATCAAAGTAGGTTTTTAACAGGAAAACAGCTAGCGGCAGGCTGCCAGTGGTATAGGGCAGAATTAGACCGACGAGAGAATCGGACAGATGGGCCCGGACAATAATAATATAAAGAGGAATAATATAAATTTGCACCGGAACGGTCAGCAGCAGAACGAACGCCAGGTATATCGATGAGCGGCCGCGAAACCGGATGCGGCTCAGAGCAAAGGCGGCCATCGATCCGGTGACTAGGGTCAGAAGTACCGTGCCGGCGGAAACGATAAGACTGTTCAGCGCGAACTTTGGAATGCGGGCCTCATTCCAGGCGAATTGATAGTTTCTGAGCTCAAACGTCGTCGGAGGGGAAACTGGGTTCGCCAGAAACGCAGTCTCTGTCTTCAAGGATCCAAAGATCATCAACGCAAATGGATAAAGGATCACAACGGCGAAGCAGGAGAGGATCGCATAACGGGCGGAATTCGATGCCTTAGGATTCATGGATGGCAAGTGGGCTTTCGATCGCCGAATTATGTGAGGCTAAGTTATGGTGGGGTTATCCATATGTCTCGCGGAAGGAGGCCGATGGGTTAAGTGCAAACCAGTAATTCATATTTCGCGTTCGACAGTGTTGGAGCCAAATATTCGCAATAGCCCAAACGAGAGGCCGGCAATTAACAGAAGAAGCAAAACCGATAGAGCTGCAGCATAACCAAACTGATTAAACTGAAAGGCTTGCAAATAGACTTCAATCATTGCCACGTTGGTTGACTTAAACGGCCCTCCTTGAGTCATCACGTAAATCAGATCGAAAACACTGAATGCGCCGAGGCTCGCGAGAACTACATTAATGGCGGTAAATGGCTTAAGGAGCGGAATCGTTATACGCCGCAGCATTTGCCAGCGCGATGCTCCGTCAAGTGCCGCGCCTTCATATAAATCGCTTGGGATCGACTGCAGGCCCGCCAAGTAGATGACAACATGAAATCCAGTCCATTTCCAGAGGTCGACGAAGATTACTGCTGGGAAAGCTGTCTCTGGAGTGCCTAACCAATCCCGCTTTAGATCGGCCAACCCGACTGCCTGCAGGACAAAGTTAAGCAGACCATAATTATAGTTAAAGATGAGCGTCCAGAGTAACCCAATCGCCACGAAAGAAAGAATCACAGGAAGAAAGAATACGGCTCGGAACACCGCTCTACCGCGGAACTGACCATTCAGGAGCAGTGCGGCGATCAGGGCAAATATCAATTTGCCGGAGACTGTTCCGGCGGCGTACCAGACGTTGTTCAGGAGCGCCGCCCAAAAGTCCGGGTGCCCGGCCGCCTGTGCATAATTTGCGAATCCGACAAATCGAGGTGCCGAAAATCCATCAGCGGCGAACAGACTTAGACCGACCTCGGTTAAGATAGGAAGATAGGTAAGAACGCCGACCAATAACAGGGCCGGCGCTAGCCAAAATACAAATTCAAAGCGCTGAAATAACCGGCCGGCGCACGGTACCGGCATACGGGCTTGTGCCGAAAGCATGTTCCCAGCGGGTGGTTTGGACGAAAGCTTTGGCATGGGCTCAGATGCCAGGACGTCGGGCTATCCGGCAAAATGGTAGCCAGTGCTTGACAGACGCTCCAAGAGCGCCTGCAAATTCTTAGAGAGAGCTTCGGCGGCGATTCTACCCGCTAAAACTGATTGCAATCCCTCTTGCAGCGCGGTCGTAATTTCCGGCGGATAAAACCAATCGAGATAGGTCACCATTTTCGAGATCTCCGTTTTTTCCTTTTGATAAAAAGGAAG